>JBKKCN010000100.1:0-4254 GCA_046712525.1 Candidatus Rokuibacteriota bacterium | reverse complement strand
GTGTGATGCTGGAGTCCGACACCTGATGCTCCAGGTAGCGCCGCGCGTTCCAGCCACCGATGAGCAAGCGCGCGCCAGGAAGTCGCCGCTTGACTCGCGGCCAAATCGACGTGAGAAGGCGTTCCGCCGCGGACCGGGAGGGAAACCAGTGCATGGACCCCAACAGGCCCACCACGGCGTCCCGGAACACGGGCTGCATCGGGTAGAGCGACACGTCGAGCGCCATCGGTATGACCCAATACTCCGCTTCCGGATTTATCTGTCGTGCGCGCTCGTGTAACCGTTCCGTCAAGACGCGGACGTATCGCGACCCACGCAGAATCATCTTCGTCGCACGGCGCATCTGAAACATCGCCTTCCGCTCGCCGAAGGACTCGAGTCGCCGGCACTCCGAGTCAATGACGTCGAGCTGATGAATGCTCAGAATGCTGCGCGGGACGTTGACCCCGGCCCAGCCGCTCCAGAGCTGCTCGAGATGCAAGACATCGTAGCCGGCGGAGCGCTCTCGTTGCAGGGCACGCCTGACGCCGATGGCGTAGAGCGTCTCGCTGAAAGGACGCCAGACGCTACGCAGCTTGCGGATGGCAACCGGCGGCGCGGCGAGAGGAAACACGGACAGCTCGAGATTCTTCGCGCCGGGGACGCGCTCCAGCAACTCCCGCGCCTCGGCCACTCGTGTGCCAGGCTCCTGATTGGCCACGAGGCACGCGACCTCCGCCCCGTGCGCGAGCAGCCCGGTGACCAGCACATACAAGGACCGCGCGCCCGTCTCGCCGAAGGGATGCGGTACGGCGGGCGTGACGATGACGATTCTCATACCGATTCGAAAGGCGCCGCCGCCCGCCCCCGTTCCTTCCGGCTCTCTCCGCCCACGAGCGACCGGTACACCGCCACCGTCTCCGCCGCCGTTTGCGTCCACGAGAACTGTCCGGCACGTCGTAAACCTCGGGCGCGCAGGTCGTCCCGCACGCGCACGTCGTCCACGGTGTGCTCCAGAAGGCGTCGCAGCCCCTTCACATCGTCGGGGTCGAACAAGAGCGCGGCGCCGCCGGCAATCTCCGGCATGGCGGCTCGGTTGGACGAGATGACTGGAGTTCCCGACGCCATCGCTTCCAGCAATTGAAAGCTGAACGATTCCCACAGCGAGGGGTTGACAAAACACACGGCGCCACGATAGAGAGCCGGAAGATCCTCGGTGGCGGCTTCGAGAAGATGCAGACGCGAAAAGCACTTCAAGGCGCGCCACCGCGCGACCAGCTCTCGATGATGGCGGTGCTGGCTCGCCACCACCACCAGGTCCAGCCCCGGCAGCGCGGCACCGTCGAATGCCGACACGAGCGCGTCGACGTTCTTGTGGCGCTCATACCCGCCCACGTACAGGAGGTAACGGGTCGAGAGCCCGTACCTTCGCCGCACCTCGGCGTCACCCGGTGATGAATCCGGAGAAAACTCCGGCGCCGGCGCCAGGTACGTACGCCGGATGCGGGTGGCCGGCACCACCCCGAGAGCGGCCAGCTCCCGCGCCGTCGTGTCGGAGACCGTCACCACCGCATCCGCGCGCCAGTAGTTCGCCAGCTCATACTTCCAGTACCACGCTTTGTCTTTCCATCCGGGAAAGAGCGTGCGCCAGTGCACCCGTTCGTAGGAGCTGTGAACGGTGACGACCATCGGGCATGGCTTGAGGAGAGGAAGGCCCCGATCCGCCGGAGCGTGGAAGACGTCGATGCCGTGCGCGCGAATCATCCGAGGCAGGAGCGAATCCACCCACACTGTCTCACGCGGCGCCTCGCGCACGATCACCTCGGCGCGAAGGCCCGCGACGTACGATGCCCTCACCGGCTCTTTCGAGAAGAGGACGAGCTCGATATCCGCGTGCTCATTCAACGAGCGGAGAAGCTCTGCCGTATAGCGCGCAAGGCCGCGCATGTGGGCGTGGGCCAGGATGCGGGCGTTGAATCCGACTCTCAACGCCCGCCCGGGCGCGGCCGTGGCCCCCCGCCCGCCTTCACGAGGATGAGGAGCAGTCCGTCCGCGTAGTCGACGGCCAGCATGTAACACAGCACGCGCTGCACGAGTAACCGCAGTCGTCTCCACAGGGACACGCGCGGGGGCCGCAGCCGTACTCGGAAGGGCTCCACGTGAAAGTCGCGCGACAGGAAATACGTGATGAGGTCATGAAGCGGATACTGCTGGATGTGTCCGGAGTCGCGGGCCCACATGGGGACGATGCACAGAGGGTTCGGAGTCGAAAGAACGAGGGTCCCTCCCGGCTCCAGGAGATCGCAGAGGGCGCTGACCGTCGGATCGAACAACGCCAACGGCATGTGCTCGATCACTTCCAGACACAGAATGGCGCCGAAGCGGCCCCGCACTTCTCCCACGTGGGTGTAGTCGTGCGGAAATTCTTCGGAGAGATCCAGCGTCTCGTAGCGACCGCGAAATCCGGCCCGAAGAAACTTCTCCTTCAGGCGGAGATCGCCCGCACCGAAGTCCAGGAGGCGCGCGGCGCCATTCACCCGCTCGAACACCACCTCTTCGGCGGGATTGAGCCGTTTCGTGTCATACCAGTCGAGACACGGCGCACGATATCGCTGCGCCTCTTCCCGAAACGCCATGCGACGCCAGTAGTCCTTGTAGTGGCCACGCCGCTCCATTCAGCGACCCGCCACGAGGGCGGCGACGCGACCCCACAGCATGCGTCGTTCCTCGATTCCGAACATGCGCCGTGAGCCGTAGAGTGCAAGAAGAGCGCACAGTCCACCACAGGCCGCGATACCGACGGGGCCCGGCGGAATGAAGGTGGCCACGACTTCGCCCGCCAGCACTCCGAGCGTCACCATCTCCGCCACGGGATAGACGAGCTCCCGCCGCAGGCGCGACATCGACAGCCCGGCGATGGAATACCAGGTGACCGCGTTCACGGCCGCCGTCGTCACCATCCACGCGCACACGGCCCCCGCCACGGCCCATAAGAGGCCCGTCGCCGTGGCCAGCACGGCGCCGGTCACCAGTGCCGCCATCACGCCTGCGCAGGCAGCGAGGGCGGTCAGGCGCGCGTGGCCCCACCCCTCGAGACAGCCGGCCTCGACGGAGCCGACCGAGATGATCCAGAAGCCGACAGCGAGAGCGCGAAGATAGCCGGCACCGGCAGACGCCATCAGCGGCCCGAGCCAGGAATCGAGCAGGAGGGGAGCGAGAACGATCATCGTGATGGCAGGCGCGGCCGTGAGCAGATGGACCACGCGGGAGGCGCGAAAATATGTCTCGACGAACTCATCGCGCGATCCGCCGTACAGCGCCGCCACCGGGTAGATCGCGGTGACCGCCGCCGAGCCGAGGACGTTCAGCCGCTGCGCGAGGCCGAACGGAACCGAGTAGAACGGGAGGCCCGCGGCCCCGGCCGCTTTGGCCGCGATCAGCTTGTCGCCCTGGAGCACGGCGATCTGTACGAGCCGGTTGGTGAGGCTCCACAGGGACACATTGAGCATCTGGCGCAATTGCGAGATCACCGAAGAGCCTGGAGCGCCTCGCGCCGCAACCACAATATGATCGCGAAGCGCCACGACCGCGAGCAGCAGGGCGCTTGCAGCGCCGACGATCTGAAGGAGCACCGCGCCCTCGAGCCCATAGCCCCACGCCACGGCCACTGCCGCTCCACCCACGCCAATGGTGTGTGCGGCCCCGGCGACGACCGCGGCCGCGACGTACCGAGTGACCCCGCGCAGGACGCCCACCAAAATGCCAGTAAGACTGGACAACATGAACCAGAGCGCAGCCACGGGAAGGATGTGCGCGAGACGGCCTGCATCGTGGGCAGCGCCTGACGCAAGCCAGTGCGCCAGCGGCTCCGCCGCGATGCTGAGCACCACCAGCAAGACGCCGCCCACCATCGACTGATAGACGATCAGGGCCCACAGGATGCTCGAGATGCGGGCGCCGTCCCCCCGAGCGTGCGCTTCGGCGACGAACTTGATGCCGGCCCAGCCGAACCCGAGGTCGAGAAACGCCCCGTAACCCGCCACCACGAATGCGATGCTATACACGCCGTACTCCGCAAGCCCCAGGCCCTTCAGCATGACGGGCACCGAGACAAAGGCGAGCACCAGCCCCCATGTCGACAGGACGATGGAGGCCACCCCGGAGTGGAGCATTGACTGTGGCCGTCGCGCCTCCACCGCTGCCTTAGCGCGTGTGCGCATTCAAACGCTAGGGAAAGGCCGTGTGCATGGGATCGCCGGATCGAACCAGTGAGCG
>JBKKCN010000099.1:0-3728 GCA_046712525.1 Candidatus Rokuibacteriota bacterium | reverse complement strand
GGGCCTGGCCGGTTCCCACCGAGATCGTCTTCACCGTGTAGCCGGTCTGCCGCTCGAAGAGCGGCACGAGGACGTCGAGGAGGCCGGAATCCTGCGTGCTCGTGGTGGTGGAAAGGATGAGCACACTGGAGGCCCGGGGCTCGCCGGCGGCCGCCCCTGCCACCGCCCCGAGGGCGAGGAGAGCGGCGAGGGCGCGGAACGTCATGGACGGCTCCTTTCGGGCGGCACGTTATGCTCGACAGAGCATAATACACGCGGGCTACCCCCGAAAGATGCGTTTGAAGCGGCGCGCGCAGTCGTCCTCCACCCCGGTGCGCAGGCGGCGATAGCGGCCGAGGAAGAGACGCCCCTCGCGGGTGAGACGCGTGCCGCCGCGGCGCCCGCCCGGCTGGGCCTCCAGTAGCTTCATGCCGGCCGCGCGCTCGAGCTCGCGCAGGTAGCCCCAGCCCGCGCGGTACGACATGCCCATCTGCTCCAGGGCCCGGCGCAGTGAGCCCAACTCGTCCACCAGCTCCAGCAGCCGGGCGCGGCCGTCGCCGAACTTCACGTCGTCGCCGAATACGACCCACACCTTCAGGCGGGCTTTCATGGCGGTACTCTGCCACAACGGTCGATGGCGGCGGCGGCGGCGATGCTGTACGCTCCGCGACACTCGATCGCCAAGGAGGACGCTCATGCCCGAGGAACGCAAAGGTGTCGTGACGCTCAAGGGCAACCCGGTCACGCTCGGCGGCCCCGAGATCAAGCCGGGGCAGGCCGCGCCCGACTTCACCGCCGTCGACAACGGACTGAAGCCGGTCACGCTCGCCGAGGGCCGGGGCAAGGTGCTCATCCTGTCCTCCGTGCCTTCCCTCGACACGCCCACCTGCGACACGGAGACGCGCCGCTTCAACCAGGAGGTGGGCAAGCTCAGCGGCGTGGAGGTGTGGACGATCAGCATGGACCTTCCCTTCGCGCAGAAGCGCTGGTGCGCGGCGGCGGGTGCGAGCGCGGTGAAGACGTTCTCGGACTTCCGCGATCGCGCCTTCGGCCCCGCCTACGGCGTGCAGATCAAGGACGGACCCCTCGCGGGCCTGGACGCGCGCGCCGTGTTCGTGGTGGGCAAGGACGGCAAGGTCACGCACGTCGAGTACGTCAAGGAGATCGCCAGCGAGCCGAACTACGAAGCGGCGCTGCAGGCGGCGAAGAAAGCCGCCGGCTAGCCACGTCGTGCGATGGACGTCGTCAACGTCCTCGTCCTGAACTGCGGCAGCTCGTCGCTGAAGTTCCAGCTGCTCGCGATGCCGGCGGAGGAGCGCCTCGCGCGGGGCGTGGTGGAGCGGATCGATGGAGAGTACGTGAACGCCGTCCAGCGCGCGCTGGACGAGGCCGGCGCACGGGCGGGCACACGAATCGATGCGGTCGGTCACCGGATCGTCCACGGCGGACACCGCTTCACGAAAGCGGTCGTGATCGACGAGGAGGTCACCGCCGCCCTCGACGCCCTTGCGGATCTGGCACCGCTGCACAACGGCCCCGGGGTGGCCGGCATCCGTGCCGCACGCGCCGTGCTCAAGGCACGGGTGCCGATGGTGGCCGCCTTCGACACCACCTTTCACGTTACGATGCCGCCGCGTGCCGCCCACTACGCCCTGCCCTACGACATCGCGGAGCGCCACCACGTCCGCCGCTACGGCTTCCACGGCCTCTCGTATCGCTACGTCACCGGCCGCTATGCGTCGCTCAGGTCCACCCCGGTGTCGCGCGCGACCTTCGTCGCCCTGCACCTGGGCAACGGCTGCTCGGCGGTGGCCGTCCGCGACGGGGTGTCCGTGGACACGTCGATGGGCTTCACGCCGCTGGAGGGACTCGTCATGGGCACGCGCGCGGGCGACGTGGATCCCTCCGTCATCGGACACCTCGCGCGCGGGGAGGGCGTGGCGGAAGCGGAGGTCGAGAGCTGGCTCAACGAGCGCTCGGGACTGCTGGGCGTGTCGGGCCGCAGCGGCGACATGCGTGACCTCCTCGCCAGTGAGGCGAACGATGCGCGTGCGGCACTCGCCGTCGATCTCTTCTGCTATCGCGCGCGCAAGTACGTCGGCGCCTACCTCGCCGCCCTCGGGGGCGCGCAGGCCGTCGTGTTCACGGGCGGCATCGGCGAGCACAATCCGGAGGTGCGCCGCCGCATCTGTGAGGACATGGCGTGGTGCGGTCTCACTCTGGACGAACGCCGCAACCGCGCCACGGTGGGCACGGAGGGTGTCATCAGCGCCGACGGCGCCACCGTGGGCGCCTTCGTGATCCCGACCGACGAAGAGCGCATCATCGCGCGCGACGTTATGGAGTGCCTGGCGCGCACGTCGTCGCGGAGCGTGCCATGAGCGATCTGCGCGAGGCGTGGGCGGCGGGCTACGGCGCCATCCGGCATACGCCGCTGACCCGGCGCCGCGTGCAGGCGATGGCGGCCGGGCTCTCCAGCGACGTGTGGGGCGTGCTGCACGCCGCCGACCGTGTGGCGAGCGCCGGAATGTGGCTCGTCGTGCACGAGACCTACGCGCGCTCCGTATATCTGGACGGCCGCGCGCTGAAGCGTGACGACTTCAAGCCGGCGCCGGAAGGTCACACCGGCGGCAGCCTCAACATGGTGCCCGCCTACACCGGCTACATGGCGGCCAACGCGCTGACGGGCGTCACCCGCGGCTGGCTCATGGGCCAGGGCCACTGCGTGTCCGCCATCGACTCCGTGAACCTGCTCCTCGACAACATGACGGAGGCGCACGCCGCGCGCTACGACCTCTCCGACGCCGGGCTCACGCGCTACGTACGCGACTTCTACGCGTACCGGATCGGTAACCACGGCCGCCAGGAGTCGCCGCTCGGCAGCCATGTCAACGCGCACACCGCGGGCGGAACGATGGAGGGTGGTTATCTGGGATTTGCGGAGCTGCAGTACGTGCACATGCCGCTGCCGGGCGAGCGGCTCGTCGCCTTCCTCAGCGACGGCGCCTTCGAGGAGCAGCGCGGCAGCGACTGGGCGCCGCGCTGGTGGCGCGCGAGCGATTCGGGGCTCGTCGCCCCCATCATGATCAACAACGGGCGCCGCATCGACCAGCGCACCACGATGTCGCAGCAGGGCGGCCTCGCATGGTTCCGGCGCCACCTCAAGCTGAACTCCTTCGATCCGATCATCTTCGACGGACGCGATCCCGCCGCCTTCGCCTGGGCCATCTGGGAGAGCGAGCGCCGGCTGCAGGCGGCGGCGGAGCGGATCGCCGCCGGGCGCGCCTCGTATCCTGTTGCCTTGCCCTACGGGATCGCGGTGGCGCCCAAGGGCGCCGGCTTCTACGGCGAGGGGACCAACCTCGCGCACAACCTGCCCCTGGGAACTAATCCATATGAAGACGCCGCGGGAGCGCGCCACTTCAACCGCTCCGCGCGCCGGCTGTATGTGCCCTCAGACGAGCTGCGCGCGGCGACGGCGGCCCTGCAGAACCACGAGACGACGCGACGCCCGCGCGAGCGCGACCATCCGCTCGTCCGCCGCGAGATCCCGCTCGCCACCGTGCCCGAGCCCGCCTTCAAGCGCGTGAGTGAGCGCGAGGGCGCGACGACGTCGTCACCGATGGCCGCCGTGGACGACGGCTTCGTGGCAGTCGTGAGCGCCAATCCGCACCTGCGCCCGCGTGTCGGCAATCCCGACGAGATGCGCTCCAATCGGATGCAGCGCACGCTCGACACCCTGAAATTCC
>JBKKCN010000098.1:0-4465 GCA_046712525.1 Candidatus Rokuibacteriota bacterium | reverse complement strand
AGCCGGACTCACCGACGAGCCCCAGCCCCTCGCCGCGCTCGATGGCGAAGCTCACGCCGTCGACAGCGCGGACCACGCCCGCGCTGGGCGTGTACTGCGTGCGGAGACCTTCGCCCTCGAGCAACGCCACCCGGGAGCGCTCCTACACCTTGAGCCGCGGGTCGAGCGTGTCGCGCAGCCAGTCGCCGAGCAGATTCACGGCGAGCACGGTGAGCATGATCGCGAGGCCCGGCAGCGTCGCCAGCCACCAGGCCGTCGCCAGGTAGTTGCGCCCGTCCGACAGCATCCAGCCCCAGGTGGGCGTGGGCGGCTGCACGCCGAGCCCCAGGAACGACAGCGCCGACTCGTAGATGATCATGAACGCCAGCTCGAGCGTGGCCACCACGATGATCGGCGTGAGCGCGTTCGGCAGCACGTGGTGCAGGAGCACGCGCAGCGGGCGGTTGCCGCGGGCGCGCGCGCCGGTCACGAATTCGCGCTCGCGGATGGACAGCACGTCGGCGCGCACGATCCGCGCGAACTGCACCCAGCGCGTCACGGCCATCACGAGGATCACGTTCAGCAGACTCGGCCCCAGCGCGAAGACCACGCCCATGGCGAGCAGGATGTACGGGATGGCGAGGAACACGTCGACGATTCGCATGATGAAGGCGTCCGCGCGTCCTCCGAAGAAGCCGGCCACCAGGCCGAGGGTGACGCCGATGAGGGCGGAGAGCGTGACCGCGGAGAGACCGACGCCGAGGGAGATGCGGCCGCCGTGGAGGACGCGGCTCAGGATGTCACGCCCGAGGTGATCGGTGCCGAGCGGGTGCTCGCGCAGGCCGCGCTCCTGCCACGCCGGCGGCCGCAGGCGCTTGAGCAGCATCTGCTTGCCCGGATCCCACGGCGCGAGCTGCGGCGCGAACACCGCCGCCCCGCCCATGAGCAGCAGGACGCTGAGGCCGAACACCGCGCGGAAGCTCAGGCGCCGTCGCGCGCGCGCGGGGACGGCGCGGGGGACGCCGGCGTCCGCGGCGGTGACGCTCACCGCGCGCTCCGCACGTACACGATGCGCGGGTCGAGGTACATGTAGACGAGGTCCACGACGAGGTTGATGGCGACGAACAGGGTGGCCAGCACGGCCACGATCGCCTGCACGAGCGGGTAGTCGCGGCTGAAGATCGCGTCGACGGCGAGCCGCCCGACGCCGGGCCACGCGAAGATCGTCTCGGTGATGACCGCGCCGCCGAGGAGGACGCCGAACTCGAGCCCGATGATGGTGACGAGCGGGATCGCCGCGTTCTTGAGCGCGTACTTGTACGTCACCACGAACGCGCGCACCCCGGCCGCGCGCGCGGTGCGGACGTAGTCCTGCGCCAGCACCTCGAGCATGCTCGAGCGCGCCATGCGCGCGATGCGTGCCATGGAGAAGGCGCCGAGCGCGGTGGCCGGCAGCACGAGCGACCCGGGACTGTCGCGGCCGGCGGCCGGGAACCAGCCGAGCCCGACCGCGAACACCATGATCAGCAGCAGGCCGAGCCAGTACACGGGCATCGCCTGGCCCAGCAGCACGCCCACCGAGCAGACGGCGTCGAGGACGGAGTTGCGCTTCAGCGCGGCCAGGATTCCGGCGGGTACGGCGACCGCGAGGGCGAGGCCGAGCCCGGCGGCCGTCAGCTGCAGCGTGGCGGGGAGCGTCTGGAAGATCAGTGTGAGGGCCGGGAGCTGGTGCTTGAACGACAGGCCGAAGTCGCCGCGGACGGCGCGACCGAGGAAGCGAACGTACTGGACCCACAGCGGATCGTCGAGGCCGAGCAGCGCGCGGAGCTGCCGTACATCTTCGTCGCGCGCCTCGAGCGGCAGCAGCAGCCGCGTCGGATCGCCGGTGAGGTGCAGGAGCCCGAAGACGATCACCGAGACGCCCAGCAGGACCCCCAGGCTCTGCATGAGGCGCCGCACGACGTAGCCGAGCATTCAGCGCGCGGTTAGCCTACGAACCTGTCGGGTCATCGCGGTGATCGAGGCGCGCCACGGCTTTGCCGGGGCGCGACGAGCGCTGGGGTATGGGGGGCCATTTCGGGGCCCCCCATCTCACTAGAAGCTGATCTCGGTCAGCCGTATCGACTCGTCGCCGCGCGGGGTCCACTTGATGCGGTTGTTGACGCCGTAGATGTCCACTTGCTGGTAGCCGAAGATGTACGGCGCTTCCTCACGGATGGCCCGGAGGAGATTGCTGTAGAGCTGCTTGCGCTTGTCCGCGCTCATCTCGGAGCGCGCCTGCTCCATGAGCTTGTCGATCTCGGGGTTCGAGTACTGCGAGACCGGCTCGCCGGTTTTCAGGTTGGGCGTCACCCAGTGGTCGGGCTCGAGGCTCGGAAGACACCAGCCGGACATGAACATGTCCTCGGTCTTGTGGTCGAGGATGGTGCGCACGTACGCGCCCCACTCGCCGATGACCTTCACGTTGGTCTTGATGCCGTTCTCGGTGAGCTGGCCGGCCACCGCCTGCGCGATGTCCTTGTCCATCGCCCAGCGCCCGTTGGGCGCCTGGAGGGTGAGCGTGAGGTTCGTCTGTCCCGCCGCCGCCAGCAGCTCCTTGGCCTTCTTGGGGTTGTACTCGTAGAACGGAATGCTCGGGTCGTGGCCCCACACGTTGGGCGGCATCCACGAGTTCAGGCGCTTGCCGTTGCCGAGCAGCACGGCGTCGAGGATGCCCTGCATGTCGACGGCGTGGTTGAGCGCCTGGCGCACCCGCTTGTCGGCCAGCGGCCCGCCCTTGATCTGCGCGATGGCGAAGGAGATGATCCGGCAGCTCGGCGTCTTCTCGATGCGCACGTTCCGCTGGCTCTGGAGCACCTGCATCTGGTCGGGCGGCACGTTGACGATGAGGTCGGCTTGGCCGGTCTGGAGGGCGGCCATCCGCGCGCCCAGCTCGGGGATCGGCCGCCAGGTGGCGCGGCGCACCGCGGGCTTGCCCGTCCAGTGCGCGTCGTTGGCCTCGACCACGATGCGCTCGTTCTTCTGCCACTCCACGAACTTGAACGGCCCGGTGCCCACGGGCTTGAGGTTGGCCTGCACGTCGCCCACCTGGGTGATGTACTTCGGCGCCATCTGGTACATGAGCGTCATGCGCGCCGGCATGGCGGGATCCGGCACCTTGGTGTGGAAGCGGGCGGTGAACGGGTCCACGACCTCGACCCGGTCGAGGGTGCCGAACCAGCCCTTCTGAGGGGACTTGAAGTCCGCGCGCTGGATGCGCTCCGCCGAGAACTTCACGGCGTTGGCGTCGAACGCCTCGCCGTTGTGGAACTGCACGCCCTGGCGCAGCTTCACCTCCCACACCTTGTCGCTCACGAGCTTGTAGGAGGTGGCCAGGTGCGGCACGATCTGCAGCTGCTTGTCGCGCATCAGCAGCGTGTCGTAGATCGAGCCGTTGATGATCAACGTCACGATGTTGTTGGTCATCTGCACGTCGAGGAACTCGGCGTCGATGCCCTGCGCGATGGTGATGTCGCGCTCGCCCGCCGCCCACGCGTGAGTGGCCGTCGTCGCGAACAGGGTGAGGATGATCGCCAGCCAGCGGAACGTGGAGCGCATAGAGCCTCCTTCACTGAGTGCACTGCGAGGGCCGAGCGCGCCGATCCTATGTCCGCCGGGAGAGGGTGTCAAGGTGACCCCGGGGCTTCGACAGGACGAGGATCTCGTCGCCATGGACGTCCGTCTCGCCAATCGGCTGCCAGCCGAGGGCCCGGTAGAAGCCATGCGCGCGTGTGGCCGGATCCGGAGAGGCGGCCAACCAGACTCTCGCCGGGTTGAATGCGCGCAGCCAATCGACGACCAGCGACAGCAGAGCTTTGCCGATGCCTTGTCGCTCGTAGTCGGGCAGGAGGGCAAGGACGAGCACCTCTCCGCGCGCTGAATCGCCCATGCAAAAGCCGACGATTCGCGAGTCGCACGAGCACACCCAGCCTCGAGTCGTGCCAGCGGCCAGACTCTCGGCGATCCCTGCGGCCGTGATTCCCATCCGCGCGAGCTGGTCCCGGGAGAGCGCATTCTCTCTCGTGGCCGCTCGCACGTCCAGGAGCTCCTCGATGTCTGCCTCGCACACTTGCCGAAAGGTCACCGTCATCCCGAGCCCGTCTGCGACTACGCGGTGAATCCCCCGTCGATCGTGAGGCTCGTGCCCGTCACGAAGCCGGCCTCGGGGCCGGCAAGGTACGCGACCATGGCGGCGATCTCGTCGGCAGTGCCGTAACGCGGCACGGCCATGTGCCCGCGCAGCATATCGGCGAAAGCGCCGTCGGCTGGATTCATATCGGTGTCGGTCGGTCCCGGCTGGATGTTGTTGATGGTGATGCCTCGCGGGCCGAGATCACGTGCCAGCCCTTTGACCAGGCCCACGAGCGCGGCCTTGCTCATGGCGTACACGCCGCCACCCACGAAGGGCATGCGTTCGGCGTTGCAGCTGCCGATGTTGATGATGCGC
>JBKKCN010000097.1:0-7817 GCA_046712525.1 Candidatus Rokuibacteriota bacterium | reverse complement strand
CCGACAAATGGCGCCGTGGAAAAGTACGCGCTTGTCCGTCCCGCTCCCAGTCCCCGCAGGGCGAGGACAAACAGCGCGAGGCTCACGCCGTAACTGACCAGTCCGAGCAACCCCGCGAGAAGGACGGTCGCACCGCTGGGCAACGACGCCCCGAGGCCGAGCGCGATCGCGATGTTCACGCTGCCCGCCACGAGACCCTTCACTGACGCGATCTGCAGCGGATCGCTCGCCGACACTTTCCGCGTCAGATTGTTGTCGATGGCCCAGCCGAGGCATGCACCGGCCACCAGCAGAGCGCCACCGCTGACCCGCACTCCCTGCCCGGGGTCCCACGCCAGCACCATGGCGCCCGCAGAGATCGCCACCATCCCACCCGCGATGCGCCGGTCCACGTGTTCTCGGAACACGAGCCAAGCCACTACCGCCGTGAAGACACCCTCGAGATTCAGCAGCAAGCTCGCTTCCGCAGCGGACGCC
This sequence comes from Candidatus Rokuibacteriota bacterium, assembly GCA_046712525.1. GTDB lineage: Bacteria > Methylomirabilota > Methylomirabilia > Rokubacteriales > CSP1-6 > JBBDXO01. The sequence continues at coordinate 7,340 of JBKKCN010000097.1, read as the reverse complement.
TGGGACAGTCCAAACATCAAAAGGACGGGCGCGATGACGCCGCCGGTGAGAATCGCGCCGCCGAGCCAAGGCCAGTCGCGGCGTCCAAGGGGCGCTTCGCGCGCGTTCGACGGGGATCGAAGACGCCGCGCGAGGCGGAATGCCCCAAGGGAGACGCCGGACCCGAGGTACAGCAATCCCGCCAACAACCATGGATCGGTGGCAGCGAGCAGCGCTTTTCCGGCGGGGGCGCTGAGCCCGAAGAGCGCGGCGGCACCCAGAGCAAACGCGACGGAGAGCCGGTCTCCGCGCCGAGGTTGCTGAGCCATGGGCGCAGTGTACCGTCGGCCGCGCGTCCTGACTATTGACTGTAGTCGGTGCCGCTCCGTATACTTCGATCGATCCACTATGCACAACCGCCCTGCGTTGACGCTGAGAGGTTTCAAGCCCGGCGCCAAAGGTGTCGGTCACGTCCTGGGCGACCTCGAAACCGCCGTGATGGAGGTCCTCTGGGAGAAGCCACAGCAAACCGTGACTGACGTGGTGCGGCAACTGCAGGGCAGCCGCGACATCGCGCACACCACCGTGCTGACGACGCTCGACCGTTTGCACCGCAAGGGGTATCTGGTGCGAGAGAAGCAAGGCAAGGCGTTTGTCTACGCGCCACGGCTCGGTCGTGAAGAGTTCGAGCGCGGCGTCGCCGAGGAAGTCCTTTCTGCGCTGCTCCGGGAGTTCACGGCCCCTGCGCTGTCGGCATTCGTTGACCTCGTCGGCGAGCATCCCGAGGCGCTGGACCGCCTGGACGCGATAATCCGCCGGAAACGCAGCGAGCAGCGCGAGCGATGATCGTGGCGACGGTCGAGAACTTCGTGATCTTCTACACGGCGCTCTCCGTCACGGCGTTTGTCGTGATCATGGCGATTCGGGCGGGATCGTGGCGGCAGCCAGCGAGTCCTCGGTTTTTGAGCGGCGCCTATACCGCCGCGCTCCTTGTACCGCCCGCGGGTGCTGCGTGGGTTGTCACGGCCGCCCTGTTGCCGCCGGCCTGGCTTCGACTCGCACACGGCGCCGGGGACCATCAGGTGCCAGCGGATTCGGTGCATTTGGTCCAGGAGCTCACGAGCGGCATCGAGCCGTTCCTGGGCTATGCCGTGATCGCGATGGTCCTGGTCACATTCGCCGTCGCGATGACCTCCACGCTGAGCAGCCAGCGGCGAACGATGTGGGCGATCCGTCGCCTCACGGTCGCCGACGCGCACGCGAGCGATCCGCACAAAGTGGAGATCCTCGAGGCCGCCGCACGGCGCCACCAGATCGATGTCACCGTCCTCGACTCGGATCGCCCTCTATCGTTTGTCACGGGAGTGGGCCGGTCGACAATGGCCGTCTCCACTGGCACGTTGCGCGCCCTCAGCGTTGCGCAGCTTGCCGGCCTCGTCGAGCACGAGGTAGCGCACCACGAGCGGCGTGACAATCGCGTGAGCTTGGCGCTTCGCCTGATCGCCGCCCTGTCGCTTGCGACGCCCGTGACGCGTGCGCTGCTCCGCTGGCGCGGCGAGCAGGTGGAGCTCCTCTGCGACGAGATCGCCACGTTGCGGACATCCGCTCCCCTCGACATTGCTGAAGCGCTGGTCGCGCTGCGGCGCGCGGCGGCACCGATCGTGGCGCCGATGCCGGCGCTTGCTGCGGCAAGCTTCATCCCCGACGATCACGGCGTGCTCGCGCGGCGCGTGCGCCGTCTCCTTCAGCTCGCCGATAATTTGCCCGCGGCGGCCGCGGCGTCTGGGACACTGTCTCGGCGGACGGTCGCTGTGGCCGTTCTCATCTTCAGCACAAGTCTCGTGACCCTCACCGCGTGGGCGCCGTTCGCTGTCCATACAGCGACCGAATCGCTTCTGGGTCTCTTCAAGTAGATCGCGCCGTGGTTCCCTCGACGCGACACCCCGTCGGCCGAAGAACTACCGGCGGTCGTCGGTTCGTGATGATCGTCGCCGCTGTTCTCCTGGTGGCCGCGGGGTCGGCGTGCCGCTCTCCGCAACCCGAAGCGAAAAAGGAAGAGGTCGAAACAATCGCTCGGACGGAGTTCACGGAGCGCATCGAGAACTTCTTCGAGTACGAGCCGCTGAAGCCCGCGAAGCCGAGCCCGTTCCTCATCCACCTCACCAACCTCGCGGACGGCGCCCCCGTCGAGAAGGCGGAGGTCACGCTGACGGTCCGGCCCCGTGGCAGCGACGGCGGAACGCAGACGAAGGCCAAGGTCGGGCGCGTCACCGGCATCTACGTCGCCGAGGTCTCGGTTCCCGCACCTGGCACGTACACGGTCGAGTTCCGCGTGGTCACGCCCGCGCTGGATGAACGCATGATCCTCGAGGATTTCAGAGCGCAATGACCATGGGCATACGGCCTCTTGTGTTCGCGCTGGTGGTCATGGCGCTGCCCGGTGCGACCGCGGCGCAACCGGACGTGCTGCTGACGCTTGACCGGGCGGTTGAGCGGTTTCTACAGCGGAATCTCGCCGTGGAGGCGGCGCGACACCGTGTCGACGTCGCGCGCGCCGAGCAGCTCGCGGCCCGCGTACGGCCCAACCCCACCGTGACCGTGTCCGCTGAGAATGTGCGCGTCTCCGGCCCGACACCCGCCGGCGACCTGTATGAAATCGGCACGACGTACTCGCACCCGATCGAGCTCGGCCGCAAGCGCGAGCGCCGCCGCCACGTGGCTGACGCCACCGTGGCCGTCGCGGAAGCGCAGTTTGCCGACACGCTCCAGCGACGACTCCTGGACCTGAAGCGGGCGTTCTACGAGGTGATCCTCGCCCGCCATGCCGTCGAGCAGGCGACAGAGAACCGGCGCGCGTTCGACAGCCTCGTCACGCTCAACGAGACACGGCTCCGGGCCGGCGCTGTCGCCGAAGGCGAGGTCATCAAGGCCCGCGTCGAGCGGGGAAAGCTCGATACGACGCTCGCGCAGGCGCGGCTGGAGCAGCAGCAGGCCGGCATCAGACTTCTCGACATTCTCGGAGAGTCGGACTTTGCCGCCGCGGGCATGGTCGAAGGCCAGCTTGCCCCCGCCCCTGCCCCCGAGAGTGACCTGGCAACTCTGCGAACGGTGGCGCTTCAGCGCCGGCCCGCGATCGTCGTCGCGGAGCAGAACACGACGCTGGCAGCACGACGCGTAGCGCTGGAGGAGTCGCGGAAGACGCCGGACGTGTCCCCGTTCGTCGGGCTGCGCCGGGTGGGCGAGAACAACACCGTCCTCTTCGGTATCGCGGTTCCCCTCCCGGTCATGGACCGCAACGAGGGAGGAATTGCACGAGCGCGCGCCGAAGTCCGCGCGGCGGAAGCGGATCTGTCGCTACAGCGCAACCGGGTCCTTGCGGAAGTGGAAACCGCCTACCGCGGATGGGAGAGCGCACGCGACCGCGTGGCCGCCTTCGACCAGGGCCTGCTGCGGCAAGCCGAGGAGTCCGAGGCCATTGCGAGAGTCGCGTATCAGGAAGGCGCCATCGAGCTGATTGGCTACCTCGAAGCGCAGCGGACGCGAGCCGACATCCGGCAGCAATACCTCAAGGCTCTCTTTGACGTGCGGACAAGCGTCCTGCAGCTGGAACACGCCGTCGGTAGCGACGTGATCCGGTGAAGCGCGTCGTCGTCGTGGTTGCCGTTGCCGTGGTCGCGCTCGGCGCGGTGCTCGGGGCCCGCGCCCTCAGGCGTCCCGCCAGCGAGCCTGCGCCCACGGCCACGGCTCCAGCGAACGAGACCGGCACCATCAAGTTCCTGATGGAACAGCAGTGGGCCATCCGCATGAAGCTCACGAAGGCCGTACCGTCGACGGTGGCGCGTCAGGTCACGGCACCGGGGCGAGTCGTTCCCGCCGCCGGCTTCCACGCCGTCATCGCATCCCCGGTGAGCGGCCTCCTCGATGGCGGCACCCTGCCCCGCGTCGGGCAGCGTGTGGCGCGCGGCGACACCATCGCTATCGTGCGCCAGACGACGACCATTGCGGAGTCCGCACAGATCGCTGCCGGTCAGGCACAGGTCGACATGGAGCGCGCGCGACTGGACGCCGAGAGACGCCGGCTCACGGAGGCCGTCAATGAGGCCGCAGTGCGTCGCGATCACGCGAAGCTCGAGCTGGACCGCGCGCGCCGGCTGTACGAGCAGAAGGCGTACGCGCTCCGCCAGGTCGACGCCGCCGAAGCCGACCACGCTGCCGCGCAGTCGTCCGTGGCGTCAGCGATCGCTCAGCGCGATGCGCTTCGCGATGCGCGCGTGTCGAGTCCTGCCGTGGACCGGTCAGCGACAGGGCATAGCGTGCGGGCGCCGATCGGGGGCGTGATCGTACGGGTCGCCAAAGGCCCCGGCGCCCAGGTGGCCCCCGGGGAGCCAATCGTCGAGGTCATCGACGCCAAGAAAGTCTGGCTCGAAGTCTCGATCAACGAAGGTGACCTCGCCCGCCTGGGACGCGTGACAAGCGCGCGTTTCACGACCCCCGGCGCTCCCGGAAAGGAGCACATCGCCACCCTCATCGACCGTGGTGCAGTGGTCAATCCACAGTCCCGCACCATCACTATGGTGTTCGAGGCGGGTAACGCGGATCAGACGCTGCGCAGCGGTCAGCAGGCGAACGTGAGGCTCGATGCCGAGGCGCGGGTCGAGGCGCTCGTGGTGCCGCTCGAAGCCGTCCTGGAATCCGAAGGCAAGCGATTTGTGTATGTGCTTCGCTCGGGCGAGGAGTTCGAACGCCGCGAAGTCACGGTGGGAGACGAGTACGGCGACCGCATCGCGATCCTCTCGGGGCTGAAGGCCGGGGAGCGCGTGGTGACCCAGGGAGCCTACCAGCTGCGGCAGCACGAGCTGCGGCCCGCGAATCCCGGCGCTCATTCGCACGAGACGTAACAGCCCCCGATGCTGAACGCGGTCATCGCGTGGTCGCTCAAGAACCGTCTGCTCGTGCTGATCGCCGCCGGGGCCTTCCTCGCCTGGGGCGGCATGGTCGCGATCAACACGCCCATCGACGTCTTCCCCGACCTCACGGCGCCCACGGTCACCGTCCTCACCGAGGCTCACGGCCTCGCGCCGGAGGAAGTGGAAACGCTCCTGACGCTCCCACTCGAGTCGGCGATGAACGGCACCACCGGCGTTTTTCGCGTTCGGTCGAACTCCGCCATCGGCATCTCCATCGTCTTCGTCGAGTTCGATCTCGGTACCGACATCTTTCGCGCGCGTCAGCTCGTCACCGAAAAGCTCCAGCAGGTGCGCCTGCCCGCCGGCACGACGCCGCCGGTGCTCGGCCCCGTGTCGTCCACCATGGGCGAGATCATGCTGATCTCCATGACGAGCACGGCGACGACGCCGATGGAGCTGCGCTCACTCGCGGATTGGGTGGTCCGTCCCCGCTTGCTCGGCCTCGCGGGCGTTTCGCAGGTCACGATCATCGGCGGTGAGCTGAAGCAGTTTCAGGTCCTGGTCGACCCCGCACGACTGCTTCATCACGGCCTGAGGCTCGAGGAAGTGACCAAGGCGGTGACGGCCGCGAATGCCACGTCGGGAGGCGGCTTTCTCGAGCGTCCCCACGAGGAATACCTGATTCGCGGCCGGGCGCGCGTCTACTCCGCCGATGAGCTGGCCGCCTCCGTCATCAAGGTTCGCGAGGGCGTGCCCGTCCTGCTCGGCGATGTTGCCGCCGTCCGCGTCGGCGCCGCCCACAAGCGCGGCGACGCGAGCTTCAACATGCGGCCCGCCGTGGTGGCCACGATCCAGAAGCAGCCGCACGCGAACACGCTGGACGTAACGGCTCGCATCGAGTCCACCCTGGCCGCCATGAAGCCGTCGCTGCCGGGGGACGTCGTCATCGATACGACCGCGTTCCAGCAGGCCGACTTCATCCGCCGCGCCATCGGCAACGTGAACACGGCCCTCATCGAAGGCGCCATCATGGTGACGATCGTCCTTTTCTTGTTCCTCTGGAACTTTCGGGCGACCTTCATCAGCCTCACCGCCATCCCCCTCTCGCTCGTGGCGGCCGTGGTGGTCATGGACTGGTTTGGTATCACGGTGAACACCATGACGCTTGGCGGACTCGCCATGGCGATCGGACAGCTCGTCGACGACGCCATCGTCGACGTCGAGAACGTCTTCCGGCGCTTGAAACAGAACGCCCAGCTCCCCACTCCCGAGCCGGCGACCACCGTCGTCTTTCGGGCCTCGAGCGAGATCCGGCACTCCATCACCTTCGCCACCCTCATCATCGTGATCGTCTTCCTTCCCCTGCTGAGCCTGGGCGGCTTCGAGGGGCGGATGTTCGCGCCGCTGGCGGTCGCCTACATCGTGTCGATCGCCGCCTCCCTTGTCGTCGCGCTCACCGTCACCCCCGCGCTGTGCTATTACCTGCTCGCCAATTCGCGGGCGATCCGTGACCACCGCGACTCTCGTGTCGTCGCGTGGCTGAAGCGGGGCTACGTCCACCTCCTGCACCCCGTGCTCCGCCACTCCGGCCTCACGATCGGCGTTTCTGTCGCCATGCTGCTGCTGGCCCTCGCGCTGCTGCCCTCGCTGGGTCGTGAGTTCCTCCCGCCCTTCAATGAAGGCACGCTGAACATCAACGCCAACCTGCCGCCCGGTACTTCGCTTGCCGAGTCGAATCGGATGGGGATGCTCATCGAGCGCGCGCTCCGCCAGACGCCCGAGGTGGTGTCAACCACCCGCCGTACCGGTCGAGCAGAGCTGGACGAGCACGCCGCCGGTGTCAACACCAGCGAGATCGAGGTCGTGCTGCGTGCGGGCAGGCGCCCACATGACACGATGATGGCCGAGATCCGCGAGAACCTCGGCCGCTTCCCCGGCGTCGATGTGGAGGTGGGCCAACCGATCTCCCATCGTATCGATCACCTGCTCTCCGGCACGCGCGCGCAGATCGCCATCAAGGTCTTCGGCTCCGATCTGGCCACGCTGCGCACGAAGGCCGCTCAGGTGCGCGACGCGGTCGCCACCGTGCCCGGCATCGTGGATCTGCTGGTGGAGCCGCAGGTCGGCGTGCCCCAGGTCCAGGTGACGTTGAACCGCCGCGCCGCCGCCGCCGTAGGCGTGACCGCCGCCGACCTCGCGGAGCTGGTCGAGATCGCGTTCAGCGGACATGTCGCCTCGCAGGTCTTCGAGGAGCAGCGCAGCCACGACGTCATCGTGCGGCTCGACGACTCGGTGCGGCGGTCGGTGGATACCATGGCGCGAACGCTGATCGACACCCCCGGCGGAGGACGCGTGCCGCTCGGCCAGGTGGCTGACGTCCGGGTGCACGCCGGGCCGAACACCATCAATCGCGAGAACGTCCAGCGCCGAATCATCGTGCAGGCGAACGTGGCC
>JBKKCN010000096.1:0-6984 GCA_046712525.1 Candidatus Rokuibacteriota bacterium | reverse complement strand
GAGCACGAACACGGTCTCGCACAGGCCCATGACCACTTTCATGTCGTGCTCGACGAGCAGGATGGTCTTGCCCTCGTCGCGCAGCCGCCCCACCGCCTCCAGCAGGTCGTTGAGCAGTGTGCGGTTGACGCCGGCGGCGGGCTCGTCGAGCAGGATGAGCGAGGGGTCGGTCATCAGCATGCGGATGAACTCCACGAGCTTCTGCTGGCCGTAGGAGAGATTGCCGGCGAACTCGTCGCGCAACTGCTCGATCTTCACGAAGCGCAGCAGCTCCAGTCCCCGCCGCTCCGCCTCCTCGCGCGGGCCGCGCGTGACGACGAGCAGGTTCTCCAGCGCCGTGAGCTCGGGGAAGACGCGGATGACCTGGAACGTGCGCCCCACACCCATGTTCGCGATGCGGTAGGGCTTGAGGCCGTCGATGCGGCGGCCGTTGAGCAGGACGCGCCCGCCCTCCGAGCGCTCCATGCCCGTGATGCAGTTGAAGAGCGTGGTCTTGCCGGAGCCGTTGGGGCCGATGAGGCCGTAGATTTTTCCTCGCTCCAGCGCGAGCGAGACACGGTTGACGGCCATGACGCCGCCGAAGCTCTTGCGGATCTCTTCCACCGCGAGAACGGGGGGCGCCATCAGATCGTCCGCGGCAGCCGGTATTTCATCTGCAGGAGACCGAGGACGCCGCGCGGCATGAGGAGGACGACGCCGATGATGATGGCGCCGAAGAGCAGCTGGTGGAGATAGATGAAGCGCGCCCACACCAGCTCCTGGAAGATGAAGAGAACCGCCGCCCCCAGCACCGGTCCCCACACCGTGCCCTTGCCGCCGAAGAGCACCATGACGATCATGGTGATGGTCGTCGCGAGCGGGAACACGCTGATGGGCTCGATGTAGCCCTGGTCGCGCGCGGCGAGCCCGCCCACGATGCCCGGCCCCACCGCGGAGAGCAGGAAGGCGTACAGCTTGTGACGGAAGGTATTGATACCCATCGCTTCCGCCGCCACCTCGTCCTCGCGGATGGTCATGAGCCGCAGGCCGAAGCGCGAGGTGATGATGACATACGTGAGCGCGGTGACCGCGATGGCGGTGAGGCCCATCACATAATAGATGGGGACCGTCGCATGCAGGGTGGGCAGCGAGAGGCCGAGGCCGCCGCCGGTGAGGCCTTCGAAATAGGAGACGAGCGCGCGCAGCACCTCGTTCAGGCCCAGCATGGCAATGGCGAAGTAGGGGCCCTTGAGGCGCAGGCACGGATAGCCGATGAGGAGGGCCAGCACACAGGCACCGGCGCCGCCCGCGAGCGAGGCCGCGAGCCACGGCCACCCCGCCTTGGTGATGAGGATGGCGGCGGTGTAGGAGCCGGCGCCGAAGAAGGCGACGTGACCGAACGAAACGTAGCCGGTGAGTCCCGAGATCAGGTTCCAGGAGCCGGCGAGGGCCATCCACATGAAGAGCTGCAGCATCGAGCGCACCCCGTAGCCGCTGCCGAACGACGGGTACACGGCCAACACGAGCACGAGCACGGCGAGGCCGGCCGCGAACATCCGCGCGCGCGCGCTCACGTCTGCCGCCCTCCCAGCAGCCCCGTCGGTCGCACGAGGAGGACGACCACGAGCAGGACGTAGGCGACCGCCTCCGAGAGCTGGGTGGTCAGGAAGAGGGACGCGAGCTGCTCGATGAGCCCGAGCAGCAGTCCGCCCAGGAGCGCGCCGGGATAATTGCCGGCGCCGCCGAGGACGATTACGAGGAAGGACTTGAACGTCCAGATCTGGCCCATCTCCGGCTGGATGGCGATCATCATCGAGATGAGCGTGCCGCCGGCGGCGGCGAGCGCGGCGGCCATGCCGAAGGACAGGAAGTGGATGCGCTGCACGTTGATGCCGCACACCATGGCCACCTCCCGGCTCTGCGAGGTGGCCCGGATCGCCTTGCCCAGGCGTGTCTTCTGCAAGAACAGGAACGCGCCCGCCGTGATGGCGGAGGCGACGAGGCACGCCACCACGCGCGGCTTGGAGAAGGCGAACGGTCCCGTCACCCACGAGCCGGTCAGATATTCCACGGAACGCAGATCGGAGGTGAACGCAAGCTGGGCGACGTTGACGAGCGCGATGGAGATCCCGAACGTCAGCAGCAGCGACGACAGCTCGGGCGCATCCACCACCCGGAACACAAGCGTGCGCTGCAGCACAGCGCCGATGACGAAGAGCACCGCCATCGAGATCGGCAGCGACAGGTACGGGTTCAGCCCGAACGCGTAGTAGAGGAAGTACGTGGTGTAGGCGCCCAGCATCAGCATGGGCCCGTGGGCGATGTTGATGACCCGCATCACGCCGAAGATGAGCGCCAGCCCCAGCGCGACCATCGCGTACAGCGAGCCGGCGAGGATTCCCGAGATGATCACCTGGCCGATCATCGCCGGCGTGATGGCGGGGCTCATCTGTATTGGAGGTTTGGTGAGTTGGTTAGGGCGAAGGTGGGCTGAGAGAGATGGTAGGTGGCTCCGTAATGCGCGGGGAAGGGGCCATCGAGGCCCCTTCCCCGCACCGATGGGCGGGGTGCGCGAACGATTACCGTGCGTTCCAGGGCGGCGTGGGGAACCGTGGCTTGCCCCCCGCGAGCTCGTCCGGCCACACGGTGACCTTCTTGCCGTCCTGCCACTGGAGCAGGACCATCTTGTGCGCCGTCTGAAAACCCGTCTCGTCCACTTTGTAGTCGCCGAAGTTCGTCTTCATCTCGAGCTTCAGCAGCGTCTCGCGCACCTTGTTGGCGTCCAGCGTGCCTGCGCGCCTGACGGCTTCGGCGTAGATCACGCAGCCGGCGTAGCCCGCCGCGGAGTGGTACACGGGCTCGTGCCCGAACTCCTTCATGTAGGCGGCCACGAACTCCTTCTGGCCGGGATACGGCAGCTGGTCGTCCCATTGCGTGGCCCCGTAGACGTGATCGGCGGTCTGCTTGAGCACGTCGTAGAACTCCGGCAGGTCACCGCCCACCGTCACCCCGTACATCTTGGGATTGACGTTCAGCTCCTTCATCTGGCGCGTGAGCGCCACCGCGTCGTCGAAGTACGTCGCGGCCGCGAGCACGTCGGGGTTCGCGGCCTTGATCTTCGTCAGCATGGCCGAGAAGTCCTGGTTGCCCTTGGGATACGCCTCCTGGAAGACCACCTGCATGCCCTTCTTCTTGGCGATCTCGGCGGTCCCCGCGGCGGAGGTCTTCGGGAAGAGCGTGTCCTCGTTCACGATGGCGATGGTCTTCAGCCCACGCTTGGCCGCGATGTCGACGAGACCTTCGAGGTAGACCTCCGCCGGCGAGATGACCATGAAGATGAACTTGCGGCCCTTCTTGAAGATGGAGGTGGTGGCGGCGAGGGGTGCCACCATCACCTTCTGGTACTTCTCCGTCACGTTGACGGCCGCCTCCGTGATGGCCGAAGAGTACGGACCCATGACCGCGTCCACCTTGTCCTCGGAAATCAGCTTCTCGTAGAGGCGCACGCCGGTGGCGGGGGTGGACTGGTCGTCGTAGACCACGAGTTCGACCTTGCGCCCGAGAAGGCCGCCCTTGGCGTTCACCTCCTTGATGCACAGCTGATATCCCTCGTGCTGATACTTACCGAGCTTGGCGTAGGTGCCCGTCTGCGACAGCGAGGCGCCGATGCGGATCGGCCCTTGCGCGGTGGCGGGGAGACTGGAGAACAGCACGGCGAGGGCGACGAATAGGGATCCGAGCGCCTTGAGTGTCATTCGGAGTTCCTCCTGGGATTTGGCGTGTCAAGGTTACCACGCGTGGGCAAGCGCCGCGTCGACCCCGATGGTATCGTGGAACCGTTCCGGCGCCGCGAAACCCAATCCCGTACGCCCTCAGATGAGGGGAGTGTCGATGTCAGGCCGAATGATTCTGCTCGTCGAGGATCACGCGGACGCCCGCGAAGCGCTCCAGGCACTCCTGGAGCTGGAGGGCTACGAGGTGGTGACGGCGGCGGAAGGACTGGCGGCGCTCGACATCGCGCGCTCGAAGCACCCGGACATCGCACTCATCGACATCGGCCTCCCCGGTCTCGATGGCTACGAGGTGGCCCGGCGCCTGCGTGCCGCCGAAGGCCCCCAGCCCATCCTGATCGCGCTCACCGGTTACAGCCAGCCGCAGGATCGTCGGGACGCGGAGGCGGCGGGCTTCGACGCGCACCTCGTGAAGCCTGTGGACACCACCGACCTCACGCGCGTGCTCGCTACTCTCGGAACTCCTGGTCGAGGATCTCGCGGATGAAACGGTCGAGCGACACCGGATAGAAGCGGGCGTCTGGAGAGATGATGACGCCGGTGTCGATGATCTCGCGCTGCGCGAGCTCTTCGAGAACGCGGTCGAGGTGGCCGTGAGCGTCACGCTCCTGCCGGCGGATCTTGAGGTCCTCGCTCTCCACCGCCACGCGCGAGGCGTAGCGGAAGCTGAACACGCGCGCGACGAGGCGCCGGTCCATCAGCTCCGTCTCTGCGAAGGCCTCGCCATAGGTGGTGCCGTCATTGCCGGCGGCGATCACGAGCCGCGGGGACACCTTGATGCGGCCGCGCACCTCCACGGAGCGGGCGGGATGGTCGTGCTCGGGGCCCACGAGGATGTACGGGAGCACGTGGTAGCCGGTGATGATCCCGCGTAAGGGCTTGCGCACCACGCGCGTGGCGTCGAACACGCTCTTGAGGAACTCCGGATCGGACCACTCCTCGTCCATGGGCTCAGTGTAATGCGAAAGCGCCGCCCGGAATCGTTGACATCGCGCGCGAAGGGGGGCGAAGGTAGCGCATGGACATCGACGCGCCCGTCACCCCGTGGGTCCACACGTGCGAGCGCTGCGGAGAGCGCATGGTCGAAAACCACTGCAAGATCATCTGCCCGAACTGTGGCATGTGCCGGGACTGTAGCGACCCCTGATCCCCCCCCGGTCTTCCTGCTCTCCCCCGCCCATTGCGGGGGCGAGCGGGCGCAGATGATGCTGTCGCCGCGCGCCGGATTCCCCCTCGCCCGCCAGCTCCGCACCCCCGGGGGTGCCCCCCTCGGCGACGTCTTCTCCTTCCTGAGCGGCCTGTACTTCCGCGGCAAGCTCGCCTACGCGCGCGCCTTCGCCGGCGACGAGGCGGGGGTGCTCGTCATCACGCCGCACGCGGGCCTGCGGCCGGCGGCGACACCCGTCACCGGCGACGAGCTGCGCGCGGCGGCGCGCGTGGACATCAGCCTCACCAACCCGACCTACCGCGAGGCGCTGCACGCGAGCGCCACGGAGCTGGCGGCCGCGCTGGGACCTGCCGCGCGCGTCGTCCTCCTCGGCAGCATCGCCTCCGACAAGTACGTGTCCATCCTGGGCGCGGTCTTCGGCGAGCGGCTGCTCTTCCCCGTGGACTTCGTGGGCCGCGGCGATATGAGTCGCGGTGGGCTCCTGCTCCGGTGCGTGCGCGAGGGGCGCCCGCTCGACTACGTGCCGGTGCTCGGCGCCACACGCCACGGCGCAAGGCCGCCGCGGCTGACGAGGCTGCGCTGATGCCGGCGCCGCGAAAGAAGAAGGCGGCCGTCACCGCGGGGGCAAGGCCGAGCCGTGACTATCACCCCGCCCAGCGGTCGTCCACCCCGTCCGCGGGCGTGGTGGGCTCGGTGTCCATTCCTCGAGATGCCGAGGAGGTCGTGCTCGACGTCGAGGGACGGAAGGTGAAGCTCACGAACCTGAACAAGCTGTTCTGGCCGCAGGCGGGGATCACGAAGGGGGATCTGCTGCAGTACTACGCCGACATCGCGGGAGCACTGCTGCCCCACGTGCGGGAGCGCGCGATGGTGATGAAGCGATATCCCAACGGCGCCGACGGCGAGTTCTTCTTCATGAAGCGCGCGCCCCAGGGCCGGCCGGAGTGGATCGAGACGTGCTCCATCGAGCACGCCTCCGGCAACGTCATCGACTTCCCCATCGTCAACGACGTGGCCTCCCTGCTGTGGGTCGTCAACCTCGGCTGCATCGACCTCAACCAGTGGTACGCGCGGTGTGACGACGTGGACCGCCCCGACTACCTGCACTTCGACCTCGACCCGGGTGACGGCGTGCCCTTCACGCAGGTGCTGGAGGTCGCGCTGCTCGTGAACGAGACGCTGCAGCGGCTGCAGCTGCCCACGCTCGTGAAGACGAGCGGCTCCAAGGGCATCCACGTGTATGTGCCCATCGTGCGGGGCCCCACGCAGAAGCAGGTGTGGGAGGTCTCGAAGGCCATCGCGAACGATCTCGCGAAGCGTCACCCCGCGCTCATGACGGCGGTGTACAAGCGGCAGGCGCGGCCGCCGGGGCGCGTGCTCGTGGACTATAACCAGAACGCGTGGGGCCGCACGCTGGCTTCCGTGTACTCCGTGCGGCCGCGGCCGCGCGCGAGCGTGTCGACGCCGGTGACGTGGGCCGAGATCGCGCGCGGGCTCGCCATCGAGGACTTCCGCATCGACAACGTGCCCGCGCGCGTGCGGGCGATGGGCGATCTGTGGGCTCCGTTGAACGAGCCGGCAGGGCGGGTCGACCTCACCCCGCTCTTCACACCACCGCGATCGCCTCGACCTCGATCAGGTAGTCAGGGTGGGCGAGCGCGGCCACCTGAATGAGGGTGGAAGCGGGGCCCTTCTTGCCGAAGAACTCTTCGCGGATGGGCACCAGGTCCGGACGGTAGCGGACGTCGGTGAGGTACGTGTTCACCTTCACGATGGAATCCATGCGCCCGCCGCCGGCCTCGACGAGGGCCTTGATGCACCGGAACACCTCGCGGGCCTGGCCCTTGAAGTCGCCGCGGTGCAGCACGCCGCCATCCTTGTCGTAGGCGACCTGCCCGGCGAGAAACAGGATCGTCTGCGCGCCGGTGACCTTCACCGATTGGCTGTGGTGGCCGGCTCGAACACGCCCGGCGCGGAATACTTCTCGATGTTCGCCATGGGTGGACCTCCCGCGGCGAGTGTACCGCTCTTCAGGCGGCCTGGTCC
>JBKKCN010000095.1:0-5260 GCA_046712525.1 Candidatus Rokuibacteriota bacterium | reverse complement strand
AGCCCCCACCATTCCTGGATGACGAGGACGCCGGGCCCCTTGCCGGAGGAGGGGGTGGCGAGGTAGCCGGAGGTGCTGCCGCCGTTGGAAGGGAACTGCACCATCTTGCCCATGAGGGTCTCCTTTCGGGTCTCGGTGTGTCCGGTTACGAGGGAGAGGGTTCGGATGCGGACGGGTGAGCAGAGGCAGGAGCGGAGGCAGCGGTGGGCGCGATCTTCACCGCAGCCACGCGGCGGACGTCGGCTTCGAGCACCGTGATGGTATAGCCGGGGAGCTGAAACTCTTCGCCGGTGCGCGGGATCCGGTGGAGGGTGGCGAGCACGAGCCCGGCCACGGTCTCGTAGTCCTGCTTGGGCAGGTTCCAGTCCAGCGCCTCGTTCAGCTCGTCGATGTGCGTGCGCGCGGCCACCCAGTACGAGCCGTCGGGGAGGCGCTCCACGGTGGCGGGCGTGCGGTCGTGCTCGTCCTGGATCTCGCCCACGATCTGCTCCAGGATGTCTTCGAGCGTCACGATGCCGGTGGAGCCGCCGTACTCGTCCACCACCACCGCCATGTGGTTGCGGGCGCGCTGCATCTCGCGCAGGAGATCGTCGATGCGCTTGGTCTCCGGCACGTAGTAGGGCTGCCGCCGCAGCTCGTCCACCGTGCGCACTTCCGCTCCCCGGCTCAGGATGTCCATGGCCGCCACCACGCCCACGATATTCGTCTCCCGCTGGCGGTAGATCGGAATGCGCGAGAAGCCGCGCTGCTGGATGAGCGTGACCGCTTCCGCGATGGAGGCGGTGTCGGGGAGCATGACCGCCTCCACCAGCGGCACCATCACCTCGCGCACGGTGGTGTCCCCGAGGTCGAAGATGTTGTCGATCATCTCCGCTTCCTGCGTGGTGACGTCGGCCTCCCCCGGCTCCATCTGCAGCAGCGCCTTCAGCTCCTCGCGGGAGACGAACTGGCGCGTGGTGGCCACGGGACCGCCGAACACGCGCAGGACGGCGGACACGATCGTGTTGGCCACCACCACGAAGGGCACCAGCAGCACCGCCGCCCACGTGAGCGGCCGGTACAGCTTCAGGATGAGGCTGGTCGCCCACTCGCGCGCGATGGCCTTGGGGATGATCTCGCCGAACACGAGCATGACCGGCGTGAGGGCGGCGGTGACCACGAGGGGCGCGAAGCCGCCCAGGCGCGGCAGCAGGGCGAAGGTGACGGCGGAGGAGGCGACGATGTGCGCCACCGTCACGCCCATCATCGCGGTGGACAGGACACGTTCCGGATGTCGGAACGACTCCAGGTAGAGGGCGGCCGTGGTGTCGCCCTCCGCCGCGAGGTGGCGCAGCCGCAGCCGGTTGGCCGCGATGAACGCCATCTCGGCGGCCGAGAAGAACATCGTCGCCACCAGGCACACCGCGGCCAGCACGACGAGGGTCATGACGCGGCCTGCCGCCTCACGCGGCGGCCTCCGTGGTGGGCGACGTCGACACCGGCTTGCGCAGCGAGAGCAGCACCTCCACCACGCGCGTGCGCTCGACTTTCTCCACGGTCACCACGAGCGCGGGCGTCTCCAGGCGCTCGGACTTGCGCGGCACCCGTCCGAAGAGATCGAGCACCCAGCCGCCCACCGTGTCGTACGACTCGTCGGAGATGGACAGGCCGGTGGCGGCGTTGAGATCCTCTACGGAGAGCTTGCCCGCCACGCGGAAGGTGGAGGCGTCCAGCCGCTGGATGAGCCGCTCGGGCTCGTCGTATTCGTCGGCGATCTCGCCCACGAGCTCCTCTAATAGATCTTCGAGGGCGACGAGGCCGGCGGTGCCGCCGAACTCGTCCACCACGATGGCCATGTGCAGCTTCTTGGCCTGGAACTCCTGCAGGAGCACGTCGGCCCGCTTGGACTCGGGCACGAAGTACGGGGGGTGCAGCTGCGCGCGGAGGTCGAAGCCGGCGGGCAACCCGCGCATGTAGGGCAGGAGGTCCTTCGTGTAGAGGATCCCCACGATGACGTCGATGGATCCCTCGTACACGGGCACGCGCGAGTGCAGCTGCTCGCGGAGCTTGGGCAGAATCTGGTCCACCGCGATATTGACGTCGAGACAGAACATGTCGGTGCGCGGCACCATGACGGAGCGCACCAGCGTGTCTTCGAGCTCGAAGACCTTGTGGATCATCTCCCGCTCCCCGCGCTCCACCACGCCCTCGCTGGCGCCGACGTCCACGAGCGTGCGCAGCTCCTCCTCGCTCAGCTCCGCCTGCGCCTGCGTCTGGCTGCCGATGACGCGCACGGTGACGGCGGAGAGCCCGGCCAGGATCAGCCGCACGGGCGTGAGCAGGATGCTGAGCCACTGCACGGGGCGGTGCACGAGGGAGAGGAAACGCTCGGGATACTTCACGGCGAGCGTCATGGGCAGCACCTCACCGAAGGTGGTGAGGAGCACCACCATGCCGACGATCTCCACCACCAGCCCGTAGCGTGGCCCGAAGAGGTGGTGCGTGAGGTTGGTGGCGATGGCGGCGCCGCCGATGTTCACCAGTGTGATGCCCACGAGCAGCGTGACGAGCAGCTCGTGCGGGCGCTCGATGAGGAGCGCGGGCCCCCCGCTGCTGCTGGCGCCGGCCACCCGGCGCAGACGCGCGCGGCCGATCGAGAAGTACGCAGCCTCGGCGCCGGTGAGGATCGCCGAGCAGACGATGAGCGCCACGAGAATGAGAAGCTGGACGAGGACGCCGTCAGGCACGCTCACGCCCCGCGCGCGCGGCGAAGTGCTCGAAGCCCGGCGCCACTTCCACCGGACGCCCGTGGGCGCTCACGTAGCCGACGCCCGGCGTCGCCGTCACCTCTCCGATGGCGGTGAGCCGCGCGCCCGTGAGCGCGGCCAGCCCGTGCGCCAGCCGCTCGAAGTCACCCTGCGCGCACGCGAGCAGCAGCTCGTAGTCCTCGCCGCCGCCGGTGGCCCACGCCAGCACGTCCATGCCGAGCGCACCCGCGCCGGCCCGCGTCGCCTCGTCCACGGGCACGCGCGCGACCTCTATCCGCGCGCCGACGCCACTGGCCGCCGCCAGCCTCGGAAGATCCGTGGCAAGGCCGTCAGAGAGATCCATCATGGCGGTCACGCCGCCTGCGCACCCGAGCCACATGCCTTCGGCAACCCGCGGATGCGGGCGCAGGTGAGCGCTCGTGAGCTCGGCGAACGCGCCGGCCCCCAGGCCGCGTGGGGCCACAGGAGCTTCGAGGATGGCGAGGCCGGCGGCGGCACGCCCCACCGGCCCCGTCACCGCGAGGACGTCGCCCGGACGCGCTCCGGAGCGCAGGATGGGCGCCCCTGTCGTATCGCCCAGAAGCGTGATGTTGATCATCCATCCGGCGGGGGACGCGGAGATGTCGCCCCCCACGATGGCCACGTCGTGCGCGGAGGCGAGCGCAAGCGCGCCCTCGTAGAATGCCTCTACGTCCTTGGCGCGGCCGTCCTCCGGGCACGCCAGCGCCACCAGCGCCCAGCGCGGCGTAGCGCCCATGGCGGCGATGTCGGACAGGTTGACCGCGAGCGCCTTCCAGCCGATGTCCGCCGGCTCCGCGTAGCGCCGGCGGAAGTGGACGTCCTCCACGAGGAGGTCGGTGGTCACCACGAGACGACTGCCCGGTGTCGGCTCGAGCACGGCGCAGTCGTCGCCGATGCCGACCTGCACGCCCCGGCGCTGGCCGCCCGCCAGGCGCGCGATGGTGCGGATGAGGTCGGCCTCGGCCAGGCGCGCCGTCATCGCGGAGCGGCGCCGATGAAGTTCGCGAGCAGCCTCTTGCCCTCCACGGTGAGGATGGACTCCGGATGGAACTGTACGCCTTCCACGGGAAAGCGTCGGTGGCGCAGGCCCATGATCTGCCCGTCCTCTGCTTCCGCGGTGATCTCGAGCTCTGCCGGCACCGTGTCGCGCAGCACCACCAGCGAGTGGTAGCGCGTGGCCACGAACGGATTGCCGAGACCGGAGAACACGCCCCGGCCATCGTGGCGGATCTGTGAGGTCTTGCCGTGCATCTGAGCGGGTGCCCGCGACACGGTGGCGCCGAAAGCCTGGCCGATCGCCTGGTGACCCAGGCATACGCCGAGAATGGGGGTGGTGGCGCCGAGGCGGCGGATGATCTCGAGCGACACGCCGGCCTGATCCGGCGTGCCCGGGCCCGGCGAGATCACGATGCGCTCGGCGTGCATCGCGGCCACGCCGTCGACGTCCACGGCGTCGTTGCGGATCACCTTCAGCTGCGCCCCTAACTCGCCGAGGTACTGGACGAGGTTGTAGGTGAAAGAGTCATAGTTGTCGATGACGAGGATCACGGGCGCGCCACCGCCGCCGCCATGCGCAGAGCGAGCACGAGCCCCCGCGCCTTCGACGAGGTCTCCAGCCACTCCGACTTCGGATCGGAGTCGGCCACGATACCCGCTCCCACCTGGATCGACGCGCGGCTGCCCTGGCAGACGATGGTGCGAATGGTGATGCAGGAGTCGAGATTGCCGGAGTAGGACACGTAGCCGACCGCACCCGCGTACGGTCCCCGCTGCGTGGGCTCGATCCCGTCGATGATCTCCATGGCGCGGATCTTCGGCGCCCCCGTCACCGTCCCGGCCGGGAAGCACGCGCGCAGGACGTCGAGCGCGTCGGAGCCTGCCTTGAGCTTGCCGACGACGTGGCTGACCAGGTGCATGACATGCGAGTAGCGCTCCACGCCCATGAACTCGGTGACCTTGACGGAGCCGAGCTCGGACACGCGTCCGACGTCGTTGCGACCGAGGTCCACGAGCATGACGTGCTCGGCACGCTCCTTCGGATCGTCCTGCATCTCCCGCTCGATCGCCTGATCCTGCGCCTCCGTACCCCCGCGCGGCCGCGTGCCCGCGATGGGGCGCTCCTCCACGCGGTCGCCCTCGACGCGCACGAGCACTTCCGGTGACGAGCCCACGATCGTCGTCTTGCCGAGGCGCAGGTAGAACAGATATGGCGAGGGGTTGATGGTGCGCAGGGCCCGGTACACGGTGAACGGATCAGCATCGAGCGTACAGTCGAGCCGGCGCGACACGACCACCTGATAGGCATCGCCGGCGGCGATGAATTCCTTGGCCTGCCGCACGGCGTCGCTGAACGTGCCCTCGTCCATGGTGGTGGTGAAGCCTTCTTCGCCGAGCGCGACCAGCGGCGCGGGCGCCGCCAGCGTCAGTGGCGCGGGCGCGCGCACCGGCTGCGAGAGCTTGGCGATCGTCATGCCGATCTGCACCGCCGCGCG
>JBKKCN010000094.1:0-3907 GCA_046712525.1 Candidatus Rokuibacteriota bacterium | reverse complement strand
TCGTGTGCGGTGCCGGCTTCATCGGCGCCGCTGTGGCCTACTTCCTGTCCCGCCGCGGCGTCGCGGTCACCGTGGTGGAACGCTCGGGCGTCGCCTGCGCGGCCTCGGGCAAGTCCGGCGGCTTCCTCGCCCTCGACTGGTGCGACGACTCGCCGCTGCGCCCGCTCGCGCGCACCAGCTTTGCGCTCCACGCGGACCTCGCCAAGCAGATCGGAACGGACTACGGCTATCGCCGCATGGACACGTTCATGATGACCGCGCGCGAGCGCACGAGCGTGAGCGGCGGCCATCGCGTGGCGGCGCCGCAGTGGCTCGATGGCGCCGGCGCCGTCACCGCCGCCCTCGGCTCCACGGACACCACGGCGCAGATTCACCCGGCGCGTTTCACGACCGCGCTGCTGGATGAAGCGCGTGCGCGCGGCGCCGCATTGCGCATCGGCAACGTGGAGGAGGTCGTCCAGCGCGACGGAGCGGCGCGGGGGGTGAAAGTGAGCGGCGACATCATCGAGGCCGATGCCGTCGTCCTCGCCATGGGGCCGTGGACGAATCGCGTGGGCGGCAAGCTGCCGCTGCCGAAGGTCGGCGGCCTGAAGAGCTTCAGCATCACGCTCGCCGCGCCCGGCGTGCCCGCGCACGCGCTCTTCGTCGACTACCGCACGGCGGCGGGCCAGCACCTCGACCCCGAGATCTTCCCGCGCCCGGACGGCGAGGTGTACGTGTGCGGCGTGTCCGATCCCACGCCCCTGCCGGACTCACCCGAGGAGGTGGCGGTGAGCGACGAGGCGTGCGAGACGCTCGCCCGCGCCGCGGGGCGCGTGTCGACCACATTGGCGGCGGCACACATTGCGCGCCGGCAGGCCTGCTACCGTCCCGTCACCGACGACGGCCTGCCGATCATCGGCCGCGTCCCCGGCGTCGCGGGCGCCTTTGTGGCGACGGGCCACGGCCCGTGGGGGATGCTCAACGCGCCCGCCACCGGCCTTGCCCTCGCCGAGCTGATCACTGACGGGGCGACCGCGTCGGTGGATCTGCGCCCCTTCGACCCCGCGCGCCTGCCCGCCGCCCGCGCGCCCCGTTAGACCGTGGGCGCGCCCGGTGGCTTCCGCTCTGCTTGACATGGAGCGAGAACGAGCATAGGGCTGTTGCCGGAGGATCCTCCCATGCTCAAGCGGATCGCAGTGCTCTTGTCCATCGGCCTCGCGTTCGCCACACCCGTCGCCGCCGGCTCGCCCGGCCCGGTCCGCGCCGCGATCAACACCGGCGCAGATCGCCTCGTCTCGCTCCAGAACGCCGACGGAGGATGGTTCTTCACGGTCGGGGACGCCAACTGCGGCCTCGGCCCCGGCGTCTCCTGCGCGAACACCTTCGGCGTGACGGCCCTCGGCCTCACGGACTCATACCAGGTGACGCATGACATCGATCACCTGGCGGCCGCTGCTCGGGCTGCCGACGCCCTCATCTTGAAGCACGGGGCCGCTCCCGCCTGCGACGGAAACCCCGCCACGAGCGCTGACCGCCCATTCACCGTGGACGCGTCGTTCTTGACGGATATTTCCCATCTCGGAAAAGTGGGACGCATCGTCGGCCCTGCGGCCAAGAAGAACTACCGAGATGTTGCAAAGGCATGGTTCGCCTGCGTGACAGCGGACTTCCCGTCGGCCGCCGCCCGTGCCGACAACCGCATCAACGGCCGTATCGCCCAGGGTCTGTCGAACCTCGGCGCCTGGGACGCATCGCTCGATGTCCGCGCCGCCATGGACGTGGGGGAGAAGGCCTACGCCCTGGCCGAAGCGCTCCAGATCGTCGCGCGGGCAGCAGATTGGGATGTCGCCGACCCGGACTGTCTCGGCTGCGAGATACTGTCCAAGGGTCTCTTCCTGGCGGCTACGCATGAGTTGCAAGGTGATCCCGTCATCCGTAATGCGCGGAATGAGTGGAAGAGCGACCTCCTCGCGTCTCAACTTCCCAACGGCGGCTGGGGAGACGATACCCAGACCACGGCCTACGTGACGATGGGCCTCGCGGCGACCAGCCAGGACGAGGCAACGCAGTCGGCGGTCAGCGCCGCGGTCGCGTTTCTGCTCTCCCAACAGCAGCCCAATGGCGGATTCGTCGTCGGCGTTGGCTCCACGGACGAAGTCACCGAAGTGGACGGCGAGGTGTTGCAAGCGCTCGCCGCCAGCCACTAGAGAACCGGGAACTCGACGCCGTAGCGTCAGCCTCCCTGGAGACACCAGCTCTCTAGGGAGGCATTTTTATTTCATGATGACCGCGCGCGAGCGCACGAGCGTGAGCGGTGGCCATCGCGGATGGCCGCCACCTCGACCCGGAGATCTTCCCCCGCCCCGACGGCGAGGTACGTGTGCGGCGTGTCCGATCCCACGCCGCTGCCGGACTCAGTCTCGCCCTCGCCGAGCTGATCACCGACGGTGCCGCCTCGTCGGTGGATCTCCGGCCCTTCGACCCCGCGCGCCTGCCCGCCGCCCGCGCGCGACGGTAGAGCGAGACTACTTCGCGCGCGGCGCGCTCTTGAGCAGCGCGTCCAGCTCCTGCTTCCAGTATTTCGCTCGGAAGCTGGTACCGTGTCCGGCGGTCTCGTCACTGCCGGGGATCAGCAGCACGCGGCCGTTCTTGACGCGCTTCATCTCCCGGTCCAGCACGCCGAGCTCGGGCGGGTTGCGCTCGTCGTCCGCGGAGTTGATCACGAGCAGCACCGCCTGGATCCGCTCCAGGTCGCGCGAGGCGTTGTAGTCGCGCGACGATTCCCACTGGTACAGGTGGTCGTTGGCGTCGCCGCGGAAGGGCGCGCTCAGACGCTGGTTGAGCAGCTGGTCGGCCTTCTCGCGGGTCGGCGCCGCCTTGGCGAGCGCCTGATTGCCCCCGCTGGTGGCGATGCCGTAGAAGACCGAGGCCACCTGCAGACTCCGTGGCTGCTTGCTGTAGTTGCCGTTCATCCACTCGGGGTCGTTGCGGATGGAATCGATGATCAGGCGGCGCGTCATCCAGTTGCGGCCGGACATCTCGGTCGGCATCGACGCCATCGGCACCGCCACGTCCATCAAGTCCGGATATTTCTGCGCCCACATCCAGGTCTGCATGCCGCCCATCGAATTGCCCAGCACGAGGCGCAGGTGGCGTATGCCCAGGTGCTCCTTGACCAGTCGGTACTGGGCGTCGACCATGTCGTCGTAGTTGTACTTGGGAAAGCTGGCGCGCAGGCCGTCCGACGGCTTGCTCGATTTCCCGGTGCCGATGGCGTCCGGCAGGATGACGTAGTAGCGGCTGGCGTCCAGCGGCTGCCCGGGCCCGAAGAGCTCGCCGGCGAAGGCGGGCGCGAGCATGCCGGCGCCCGACCCGGTGGTGCCGTGCAGGATCAGCACCGGCTCGCCGGTGGGCGCGCCCACGGTTGTGTAGTGAAGCCGCAGCTCGGGCAGGACCTCGCCGGTGTGGAAGCGGAAGTCGCGCACCACCCAGCTGCCTTCCTTCGGCGCGGGGTAGTCGGCGGCCAGGGCAGGAAGCGCCGCCAGGGTGATCGCCACGCTCCACAGCGCGCAGGCAAGAACCTTGATCGATGTCATCCCACCCTCCCTTGATGAGCGGGAAATTTATCACGCACGGCCTCGCTCTGCTCGCCGGTCACGCGGGTTAGGGGTATGATGCCCATCGCCATGGAGAACAACGGCTCGCTTCCGCTGGCGCGGTTCAAGGTGCTCGATCTCACCCGGGCGCGCGCGGGCCCGACGTGCGTGCGTCAGCTCGTCGACTGGGGCGCCGATGCCGTCAAGATCGAGATGCCGGGCGGACGCGGCGGCGATGGCATGGGCGGCAATCGTCACGGGTTCGACTTCCAGAACCTGCACCGCAACAAGCGCGCGCTGTCGCTGAACCTGCGCGATGCCGAGGGCGT
>JBKKCN010000093.1:0-6229 GCA_046712525.1 Candidatus Rokuibacteriota bacterium | reverse complement strand
GCCATGAAGTACGCGTTCAGCAAATTGCCCATCGGCAGCGTGACCGCGTAGGCGGACAGGATGACGACGATGATGGCGACATCGCTCCAGCCCGCCCCGAAGATCAGGGGCACGATGAGGTGTGAGAAGGCGGCGAGGCTGAGCGCCAGCGGTATCGTGACCGCGAGAACGATCGTGAGCGCCTGGGCAAGCACCGCGCGCTGTCGCGCGGGGTCGGAGAGCTTCGAGAGCGCCGGAAACATGATGCCGTGCAGGGGCCCGCCGATGGCCGATCCCGGCAGCCCGGCCAGCCGCACGGCCATCTGGTAATGCCCGGTCGCCGTGAGGCCGGCCACCTTGCTGAGGACGGTGCTGTCGATGGACCAGTTGATGGTGGAGACGACGCGCAGCCAGAGGAGCTGGTTCCCGAACCGGAGCAGATCGCGCGCGCGCGTCCGCGCCAGACGGAAGCGGGGACGGTACGGGTAGCTCACGTACGAGGCCACCGTCTGGGCGAGGGACGCCGTGAGCAGCGAGTAGAAGAGTGCGAACGCGTTCTGCAACACGAGGGCGAAGACGATGCCGCTCAGCAGGCCCGCGAGCGGGCCCGTGAGACGCCAGGCGACGTCGCGCCGGAGGTCGAGGTTCTTGCGCAGATGGACGATGGCCGGGTTCGTCAGCGAGCGCAGCACGATGTCGAGGGCCATCAGCTTCATGCCGAGCGCGAGCGCGGGCGTGTCGTAGTACCACGCCGCCACGGGGGAGGCGCCCGTGACGAGGGCGGCGATTGCGAGCCCGCGCAGCACCTGCGCGGTCCACGCGGTGTCGAGATAGGACTGGATCTCGCCCTGCTTCTGGATGAGCGCGTCCCGGAAGCCCAGCTCCGTGAGGTGCTCGCACCAGAAGCTGAAGAGGAGCGCGATTCCGAAGAGGCCGAAGTCGGTGGCCGACAACAGCCGGGCCATGATCGCGACCTTCACGAAGCCCAGCACCGCGGTGGCCCCGTCGCCCGCGACGAGCCAGAGCACCCCGCGTGCCACCTGCTGGCGGAGGCCAGCCGGCGGCGCCCACAGCGTGCGCGCCGTTCGACCGAGGCTCGACAACTCGTCCGCGATCACGGCCGCTCGCTCGCGCCGTCGGTGGCGTCGCGCTCGTCAGCGGCGGGGCGCGCGAGCGGCAGGATGATGTCGCGCCGCCGCACGGAAGTGGACGTCGCACGCTCCGACATCCAGGCCGCCGCGCCGAGCGCGAAGAGGACGGTGGCGGGCGCCTTGGAGCTCGTACCCAGATCCGACATCCGTGTGAAGACGCTGTCATTCGTGGCCTTGACCGCGCTCACAAAATCTCCGTAGTCGCGCGCCTCTCCGCCGATGGGATTACCCCAGCGGTCCGTGCCGCGCATCACCCGTGCCGCCACGCCGTCGTACGGATTGTCCCGGGTGGTCACGAGACCGAAGTTGTGGGACTCCCCGCCCGTGACCTTGTCGGAGTACGCCCACCAGTCGATGCCGAGACACGGGAAGGTGTCGTCGTCGCCACGGAAGGCGATGAGCTCCGAGATGAAGCGAGCGTAGCTGCGCCCGCGCTCTTCCTGCGTGCGGAGGTCGCCCGCCCAGCCCTTGGTGGCCGCCAGCGGCGAGTCCGCCTGCGCCATGAACGTCGTCCAGACGTAGAACGGCTTGCGGACCAGGCTGTAGCCGCGGCTGAAGGCCGGCGCACCACCGTCGTTGCTGAACTGCACCATGTCGCACCAGCGACCGGCGGCGCGCAGGATCTCCGGATGCGCGTGTGGGCTGATGGTGGCGGTGCCAGAGACGAGATGGCCGGGACGCTTCCTGCGCAGCACGCCGGTGGCGATCGAGAAATACTTGTCCGCGATGACGCCCACGAAGGCGTCGAGGTCGGCGCGCACGCCGGGGGTCGAATCCGTCAGTGCGTAAAAGTCACGGCCGAGCCACGGGCTCCGTCCGCTCTCGTCCAGCAGTCCGCGGCCGCTCGGCCATGCCCCCCCGTCGCTGTCCCAGGTGGTGTAGCGCGAGCCCCACGCTGCGTTCAGCTGCTCGATGGTCCGGTACTTGTCGCGCAGGAAGTCGCGGAGCGCCAGCTTCGTGTACACCGTCTTGTCGGCATAGGTGGCGCCGGCCTTGGTACCGGCCCCCGCCTTCACATTGGAGTCCTGTGTGGGCCGCGTCGCGGCCGCTTGCCAGCCGAGGTGATTGTGCCAGCCGCCGAACTGACGGGTGGGACCGAAGCCGAAGAGATAGTCGCGGTCATCGGTCGACGAGGCGAGGAGCCAGGGACTCTGGCCCGCCCCTGTGAGCTCGTCCACTGCACGCGCAAAGGCGGGGTCGAAGACGTCGGGGAATCCTTCCACTCTCCACAGGCCCCGCGTCACCGCTTCGTCGACACCGAGCATCAGATTCTTGACGCCATACCGCTGCTTGCTGTAATGAGCAGCGTCTGACTTGATCATGAACGGCATCTTCTCTTCATTGGCCCGCCCGCGGTTGTGGGAGACGACGGGCAGCGCATAGTTCGAGGTGCACTCGCCGAGCGCGTTGAAGCCCCACATCTTCAGATTCCGGGCTGCCGTCGCCACGAACGGCCACCAGTAGCCCCACGTCTTGTAGGTGGGATCGTTCTTGTATTTCTCGTGGAGGGCGCGGACGAATCCCTCGCCTCCGTCTGTGATATCGATTCCATAGCAGGCCTTGAGCCAGAACGGATTGCCCTCCGGCGTCGCGAGGAGGAAGCGCCGGCCCTGCTTCACGATGCGGAAAGCCGGTGCGGCTCCGTAGCTGCCATCGCGCTTCACACCGCCGTAGATGTCGAGACCCATCGCCTCGCCGCTCATGGCGCGACCGGCGGGGAGGCCGCCGGGCTCAGCGCGTGTGCACGCGCGGCCTCGGCCTCGAGCGGCGCGCACACGATCCGCTGCACCAGGCTCTCGATGTGCGACCACTGATACCGGCCCTCGACGAGCCGGTGGCCGTGGGCGGCGAGCCGGGTGGCGAGCGGGGTCTCCCGAGCCACGCGGACGCACGCCGCGGCGAACGTTCCGGCGTCGTCGGCGAGAATGAGATGCTCGCCCGACACGACGTCCAGTCCCTCCGCGCCCACCGAGGTGCTGATGACCGGTACGCGATGCGCCATGGCTTCCAGGATCTTGATGCGCGTGCCGCTGCCGTAGCGCAGAGGCACCACCATCGCCGATGCAGACCGGAGGAAGGGCGCGACGTCCGGCACCGTCCCCGTCACCGTGACGGAGGCGTTGTCGTGTAAGGCCATGACGGCCGGCGTGGGGTCGCGTCCCACGATGACGAACCGGGCACGCGGCAGCGCGTGGCGAACGGCAGGATAGATCGATTCCATGAAGTAGTGCACGGCGTCGACGTTCGGCTCATAGAACATCGCGCCCACGAAGACGAAGGTGGGCGTTGCCGGCACCGAGCGAGCGAGCACGGCCTCGGGCGGCAGATCGATACCGTTCGGCACCACCCACGAGCGCGGATGCGCTCCGAGCGCGGTGCGGTCGATGTCGGAGCAGACGACGACTTCCCACGGCCGGCGCACCAATGAGCGCTCCAGCGCCCGCATCTTCACGAAGTCGAAGGCGTCGATGAGCGTGCGGCGGCTGAAGGGCAGCCGCTTGAGCTTGTGGGCGAGCCGGCGATGCTCGATATCGTCAAGGTCGACGATGACGCGCCTTCCCGCGAAGGCGGGAAGGCTTCGCAGAAGTTGGAGGCGCTCGATCCAGATGACGTCGAACTCCTGGCCCGACAGGTCAGCGAGAAGGGTGGCAGCCTCCCTGGACTGATATGCCTTGAGCATCATGGGCTCGAAGGGATCGAGGTTCTGCGACAGCATTCGGAGCCGTGCGTACGGACGCGCGAGATCGCGGCGCCAGCGAAAGGACCCCGCCGGGAAGAGCCGGACGTCGGCACACATCGCCCGCATCTGGTCGAGGTGTCGGGGCTCGTCGTTGGCGCTGGTCGCCGAAACCAGGGTCACGTCGCTCACACCGCTGAGCGCACGGAGCAGGTGGTACGGACGCAGATTGCCGCCGACGTTGAGTGGCAGCGGGATGTGGGAAATGACGTACAGGCTACGCATCACGCCACCGCCGGCTTGCGCGCCATGAAGCTCACGCCGGCGCAGCCTCGCTCGTCCGGAAAGAGCACGCGGGCGCATTCTCGAGGCCACCGCCGCGCCACGTGGGCCGCGTAGAGCGCGCGCGCGAGCACCGGGCCCACCACGGGCCGCCGCATCAGGCGTCCGCGCCCGCCGTCCTCGCTCTGGGCGAGGTACTGGCGATACAGGAGCGCGGTGGCGCCGCCAAACAGCCGTCGCCGCGTGAAGCCGGCGTTCTTCAGCGCGCGCAGATACGTCATGACGGAGTACGCGCGCTCGTCGACGCCGAACGCCACCGCCGGATGCGAGGCGAGGAACACACTTCCGTCGGAGAACGGCGACAGGAGGTGCTCGTTCAACGCGAAGACGGCCCCCCCCGGCCGCACTAGGCGCCACAGCGCGGACAGGCCGTCGGTGAGATCCGGCAGATGGTGCAGCACGCTGCGGCACACCACGACGTCGAACGTGTTCGGCCTCAACGGCGCCGCGAAGACGTCCCCCTGCACTGCAGACATGCCGTGGCGGTCGCCCGGCGACAGGCCCGCCAGCGCCCCCAGACCAACGGTGGCACTCGATTCGTACTCCAGCGCGGTGACACGAAATCCGCGCCGCGCGAGCGCGAGCGACAGCAGGCCACGTCCGGCGCCGATCTCCAGCACCCGTCCGGAAGCGCGCACGTGAGGCCGCAACAGGTCGCAGAAACTGGTGAACTCGTAGCTCTGCTCATATCGAGCCACCGCCGCCAGGAGATCCTCGTCGAGGAAGTTGCTGGCGACGAGGGCCTGGCGGGCCGGATCCCGCCGGAATGCCGTGACCGCGCACTCGTAGGGGCTCGGCAACGCCTCCTCGGCGCGCGTCGTGTCAGCACCGGCCACCGCGCGGGTCACGACGGACTCCCGATATCGGCGGCGGCACGGCGGCGCGGCAGCCTGCGCGGCGCCGGCGTTTCGGTGGCGACCACCTCGACGGCGAGCTGGTGAAGAACGGCGGACAGAAAGACGATGAACCAGAAGAGCCGGTGGTGCTCGGCGGTCAGAAAGTACGCGGACGCCAGGAAGGCTGCGAGCCCCGTCTGCAGCGCCTCCGCGGCCCGAGGAAAGATCTGGTGCTTGGAGTCCCTCATCATCGTCCGCACTCTGTGCAGGCTGAGAAACGTCGCGATCACCGCGCCGAGAAAGAGGACGATTCCAGGCAGACCCATCTCCGCCATGATCTGGACGTACGTGTTGTGAGCGATGTGTTTCTCGTCGAGATCCGCGAACTTGTCGAGAAGCGGTTTGAAGTTGCCGGGGCCGATCCCGGTCAACGGATACGCCATGAACATTCGCACCCCCGCCTTGGCGAGCTCGGTGCGGTGGTCGGCCGAATAGATGTCGTGCTGGTCGGGGCTGAGGATCCGCGTCAGCGGCGAGGAGGGCGCAATCATCATCAACGGCACTGTCAGCACCCCCACGATGACCAGGGTGCGGAGGCGTCGCTTCGAATGAAGCGTCATCACGAGCGCTCCCGCCGTCAGCCCCACGAACCCTCCCCGCGAGGCGGCAAAGGTGAGCGCGAGGATGGTGACGGCGATTGACACGATGCAGAAGTTGCGCTCCCACTTGGGTTGCCTCGTGCGGAGCAGGTAGATGGAAATGGGCAGGCAGAGGAGCGCGGACACGCTGAAGTAGTTGGGGTCGCCCGTCACCCAGCCCGGCCGGTAACCGGCCGCCATGCCGCCATACTTCTGCCACTCGCGGATGATGTGCAGTGAGGCGTAGGCGACGGAGCCGACCGCCATGAGCAGGACCCAGCGCAAGCGCTCGACGCTGTCCACGACCGTCAACGTCACGAAAAAGAAGACGAGGAAGGAGACGAAGCTCATTGCCGGACTGATTTCGATCGACAGCTCCGGGTTGCCGAACTGCAGGTGGAGGACGATCACGAGCAGTGAGAAGGCCACGAAGAAGCGTGCCTGCCACGTCGACAGAAGGGCAGCGGATCCCTGACGCATGGGGGCGTAGATGAGCGCGTAGATCAGGCAGGCCACGCCCAGGTACTTGATGATGGTGATGTCACCCACGACTTCAGACCAGAGCGGGTGCTGGAGCAGAGGCATCACGCTCACGAGCAGGTAGAA
>JBKKCN010000092.1:0-5428 GCA_046712525.1 Candidatus Rokuibacteriota bacterium | reverse complement strand
GGGCGCACCAGACCATGTAGTAGGAGGCGCCGAGGGCCATCGTGCAGAAGTACTTCGTGCCGTCCACGACGTAGCCGTCGCCGTGCGCGCGCACGACCGTCTCCATGAGGAAGGTGGGGGAGAGGCTGACGGCGGGCTCGCTGCCCCAGCTGCCGAAGAGACGGCCGTGCTTCACGACTTCCGCGAAGTAGCGCCGCTTCTGCGCCTCGCTGCCGAGGGCGTCGATGAAGCGGAGCACGGTGGAGTGCATGTGCAGTGTCATGGCCGTGCTCGCGCAGCCCTGCGCGAGGGTGCGGATCACGTCGACGTACGTCGGCATGTCGAGGCCGCGGCCGCCGTACGCGGTGGGGACGACGGCGGCGAGCAGGTTGTCGGCCTGCAAGTCCCGCCAGCTCTCGACGGGGTTCTTGCCCTCGCGGTCGTAGGCGGCGGCGCGGGGGCCGATCTTGTCCCGCGTGAATCGAGCGACGAGATCGACGAGGGCGCGGCGCTCGGCGGCGGAGGGCGGCACCGTCAGCTCATCGTGGTCGACGGCACCGCGGGGCGGGTGCGTGAGTTGCAGCGGCAGACGTCGATCTGGTGCAGCTCGATCATGTTGCCGAAGGGATCACGCATGAAGATCTGCTCGGACTCCGGTCCCACGATGCCGCGGGTGAACCAGTACGTGACGCCGAGCCGGTCCAGCTCCTTCTTCGCCTCCTGGATGTCGGCGACCGCGAGCGCCACGTGCGGCGTGGACGGGTCTTTCTCAGGCGAGCCCTGCGCGAACTTCGACATGCCGTCCACGCCCATGAGGTGGATCTGTCCCGTGTCGCCCACGTCCATCCAGTAGCCCTCGATGGTAGGAATGACGGGACGTCCGGGATCGGGCGACAGGCCGAGCACGTCGCTGTAGAAGCTCTTCGCTCGGTCGGCGTCGGCCTTCGTGGGACCGACACGAATGCCGTGATGGTGCAGCTCCAGGACCTTGACGGCCATGACGACCTCCACTGCGGAGACGGTTGGACGATGTGGCGGCGATGATAGACAGCCGCTCGTCACCCTGTCAATTGAGGACGGCGCTCGCGGGCGGCTCGGACGCGGCGCGCCCGAGCGGCGGCGGCCGCAGCTGTACCAGCGTGCGTTGTGTGTCGCGCACGGTGGTCTCGACGTGATCGGCGCCGGCCGCCAGCAGGTGCCGGCGATCGGCGTCCATTTCATCATGCAGACCCCAGCGGCCGACGACGATCTTGAGCGCCGGGTATTGCGAGCGCAGGCGCTTGCACAGGAGGCGGGCCTGGCTCAATCCTCCGGGGGCCACGGTTCCGATGCAGAGCAGGCCCGCGCGGTGCTGCTCCACCCAGGCCACCACTTCGGCCGTGAGCATCGCGGGCGCGCTCACCTCCATGCGATACCCCACGGGGTCGAGAAGGCGTCGCACCATCTCGAGGGCGATCGCATCCGCCTCGTCGCGAGTGGGATATCCCAGCAGCGTGACGACGGCCACGGCTGTGTCCGGCGCCGAGGCCGCCGCCGCGTCCTGCGCGAGCACGTCGAGGATGTCGCGGGTGGCCTGGACGACGAACTGGGTGTCCGCCTCGGTCAACAGGCCGCGATCGCGGTCCTGCCTGGCGTAGAACAGCGCGGGCAGGAGCACGGCGTCGTAGACGGAGTCCCGTCCTTCCGCTTCCACGTAGGTCTCGACGATGTCCGTCGCCTCGTCCTGGTCTCGTGCGAGCAGCCGCTGGTAATAGCGCGCCTTCGCCTCGATGACGGGCCGATCGCCCATCAGCACGACGAGGAAGCCGAGGGCGGGCAGGTGCTTGCCCAGCACGATGAGGCAAACCGTGAGCGGCGTGGCCAGCAGCAGGCCCGCGGGTCCCCACAGCCAGGTCCAGAAGGTGACTGCGACGAGCAGCGCCACCTTCGACACGCCGGCGCTCTGTCCGTAGAGCCACGGCTCGATCAGCGCGCCGGTCACGAGGTCCACCATGATGAAGAGCGCGATCACCAACGCCGGCTGCAGCCACCCCGGGAAGACGGCGAGGCTGAGGACGAGCGGCAGCAGCGCGGCGATGACCCAGCCCACGTAGGGGATGAAGCGGAGGGTGACGGCCAGGAACCCCCAGATGATCGCGTAGGGCACGCCGATGAGGAAGAGGCCGAAACCGACCGCCACGCCGAAGCTGCCGTTGATGATGGACTGCATGAGCAGGTAGCGCGTGATGCGATCTCCCGCTTCGTCGAGCGCCCGCGTCGTGGCCGTCATCCGCCGGTAGCCGATGAGCAGGATCACCCGGTCGCGCAGCTCGCGACGCTCGAGCAGCATGAAGATCACGAGCAGGGTGACGACGCCCGCGCTCGCCACCGCCTGCACGAGGTTGGGCAGGTGGGCGAGGAGCGACGGGGCCTCCACCACGACGGCGATCGGCTTGTCACGGGGCGGACCCGGCTCGTCCGTCTTCTGGAGCTCGCCGACGACGTCCGCGACGGTCTTCTGCATCTTCTCCACGGAGCCGCCCTTCCTGGCGCCGCGAAGGTCCGCGATCTTGGCCTGGATGTTCGTCCGGTAACGCGGCAGCTCGTCGGTGAGCGTCACGAGCTGGCGCGTGAGCGTCCAGCCGATCATGCCGAGGAGCGAGAAGGCGAGGACGACGGTGACGAGCACCGCCGGCACGTGACGCAGCCCGCGCCGCTCGAAGGCGCCCACCAGGGGAGACAACAGGAAGGTCAGCAGCAGCGTGATCGCGAGCGGGATGAGCACCGCCTGCATCCAGTACAGGCCCGCCACCACGAGCGCGATGATGCCCCACGCCTTGCTCATGGCGGCCCCGCCGCCCTCGTGCGGAAGAGGCGCGCCAGCAGCGTGCCCCAGATGCCCTGCGGCAGGAAGAGGACGAAGGCCATGAAGATGGCGCCCACCACGAGGGGCCACGACTCCGTCACCACGCTCAGCCGGTCCTCCAGCACGAGATAGGTGCCGGCGCCGACGAAGGGGCCGAAGAACGTGCCCGCGCCCCCGATCAGCGTCATGATGACGGCCTGCCCCGACGTCGTCCAGTAGAGCGACTCGATCGGCACCACCGACAGGCGCATGGCATCGAGTCCGCCCGCGAGACCGGCGAACGCCGCCGAGAACACGAAGGACAGCCAGCGGATGCGGTTGACGTTGTAGCCGCACGCCTGCGCGCGCTCGCTGTTTTCACGGATGGCCTGCAGCACGGCGCCGAAGGGGGAATCCAGGATGCGCTTGAGGGCGAACATGGCGAAGGCGACGATGGCGAAGGCGAAGTAGTAGAAGGCCAGCGACGAATCGAGACTGAGGTTACCCACGCCCGGGATCCGCACGGGCAGGGTGGGGATGCCGCGTAGGCCGTCGTCGCCGCCCGTGACGTCCGCGAGGTGGAAGCCGACGAAGTACAGGAGCTGCGCGAAGGCGAGCGTGAGCATGGCGAAGTAAATGCCGCGCCGTCGCAGGCAGAGGTAGCCGATGATGGCGCCACCGAGTGTGGCGAGGACGAGTCCGGCCCCCAGGCCCAGCCAGAGCGAGTCGACCTTCAGCCGGGCGAGCGCGATGCCGGTGCCGTAGGCGCCGAGGCCGTAGTACGCGGCATGGCCGAAGGACAGCAGCCCCGTGTAGCCGTAGAGAATGTTGAAGCCGAGCGCGAAGAGGCCGAAGATCAGGACCTGGGTGGCGAGGGCCTTGTAGGGCATCAGAAAGGGGAAGACGGCGAAGAAGACGATGAAGCTGAGCACCGGCCGCGCCGCGATGGCGCGCGCCAGGCGCGTGATCATTCCATCAGCCCGGCCTCGCCAAAGAGGCCGCTGGGCCGCACGAGCAGCACCACCGCCATCACGACGAAGACCATGATCTCGGCGAGCTTGGGCGCGAAGTACGACGTGAGGCTCACCACCTCGCCGATGAGGATACCCGCCACGATGGCGCCCATGAGACTGCCCATGCCGCCCACCACCACCACCACGAACGACTCGATGATGATGGTGACGCCCATCTCGGCGTAGACCCCGCGCATGGGACCGGCGAGGATGCCCGCGAGCCCGGCGAGCCCGGTGCCGATGCCGAACACCACGAGCCAGATGAGCCCGAGGTCGATGCCGAGGGCGCGCACCATGACGGGATCGCGCGAGCCCGCGCGGATGATGAGCCCCACGTTGGTGCGCTCGAGGAAGAGCCAGAGGGCGATGAGGACGAGCACGGTGACGGCGATGACGAAGAGACGGTACTTGGGAAAGGCGCTGAAGCCCAGGTTGACGGCGCCCGCGAGGGCGGGGGGCGGATCGAGCGTGAGCCCGATCTTGCCCCATATCATGCGCGCGGCCTCCACGATGACGAGGGAGAGGCCGAAGGTCAGGAGCAGGGGGTCGTCGATGTGGCGGCCGTAGAGGGGCCGCACGAGCACGCGCTCGATGACGAGGCCCACCACGGCCACCATGAGGGGCGCGATCACGAGCGAGATCCAGAAGTTCTTCGTGAGGCCGAGCAGGAAGAAGCCGAAGTACGCGCCCAGCATGTACAGCGAGCCGTGCGCGAAGTTCACCACCGTCATGAGCCCGAAGATGAGCGACAGGCCCACCGCGAGCAGCACGAGGATCATGCCGAGCACGAGCCCCGTGAACAGCTGCGCGGCGAGCGCTGCCAGCGTGAGATCGGCCATCGAGCGGGCTAGGCGTGCCCCTTCTCGGCGCAGGTGCGATCCAGCTCCTCGTTGGCGGGAATGCGGCTGATGGCCTCCATGAGGCCCCACTCACCCTTCACCTTGCCCGGCTCCCGGCCGCGCACGATCCAGAGGTCCTGCATGGCCTTGTTGTCGCACGTCCGCCACCACTGCTTGCCCTTGTAGTGGTCGTAGACCGGGTTGGCCCGCAGCGCCTTCGCCATCGCCTCCGAATCCGTGGACTTCGCCAGCTCCGCCGCCCGCGCCACCTCCAGCACACCGCTGTAGGAGTAGGCGCCGTAGTCGCCGGGCGGCAGGTTGAACTTCTTCATGGAGCCCTCGACGAATTTTTTGGAGGAGGCGTTGGTCTCCTGCAGCTCCCAGTAGAAGTTAATGCTGCCGTAGACGTCCTGGTAGAGGTCGGGGCCGGCTTCCTTGAGATAGGAGATCCAGAGCAGGGGCTGGGCGATCTTCATCTCCTTCTTCATGCCGAAGCTGATCACCTGCTTGAGGAAGGCTATGTTGTCCGCGCCCGGCGTCACCGACATGAGCACTTCCGGCTTGGCGGCCTGGATCTTCGGCAGGTGCGCCGAGAACTCCGCGCTCCCGAGCGGGTAGGGCGTGGCGCCGAGGAGGGTGCCGCCGTTCTTCTTCAGCGTCTCCGTGAGCACGGCGTTGCACTGCTTGCCCCACGCGTAGTCCGCGTACACGATCCACCACTTCTTGCCGAGGTTCTGCGCCGTCCACCCGCCGAGGGCGCGGCAGGTGATGGT
>JBKKCN010000091.1:0-3589 GCA_046712525.1 Candidatus Rokuibacteriota bacterium | reverse complement strand
GGCCACGCCTCAGTCGGGCACTTCCTTCGCTGCCTCGCATCTGCACCGTTCTCGACGATCTCTGGCGTGGGTGGCATCGGACTCGAAGTCGAGGAGTCGCGCATGAAGCGGAGGCAGTTCGAGGCGTTGGTGGATAAAGCTCTCCGGAAGCTGCCGAAGCGGTTCAAGGAGAAGATCTCCAATATTGCGGTGGTGGTGGAGGATTGGGCGGACGACGCCACCTTGGCGGATGTGGGGATCGAGCCGCCTGACACGCTGTACGGGCTGTATCGCGGCGTGGAGCTGGCGCATCGGGATTCGTCGTATGGCAACGTGCTGCCCGACGTGATCACGATCTACCAGGGACCGATCGAGGAGGACGCCGAGGACGAAGAGGAGATGGCGGAGATCGTGCGGGAAACCGTGGTGCACGAGCTTGGGCACTACTTCGGCCTCGACGACGAGACCATGCACCGCATCGAAGACGGCGAATGATTTAGAGGGGGTCGAACAACGCTGGGAAGGTGTCCAGCGCAGAGTCGTCTCCTTCCACGCGGAGCGAGCCGGCGCGCACCGCGGCGCGAGGCTCCAGCACGCCGGTCATGAGAGCCACCACGGTGCGCGGGTCGGCGACGAGGGTGGTGTCGGCGGGGCCCGCGCCCCCGGTCACGGTGACGCCGTCCGGTCCTCCCGCCACCCGCAGCAGCAGCTCCTTGCGGTCGTGGCGCACGCGGAGCAGGAAGGAGCGCGGCGGCGTCGTCTCGCGTCGCACGCAGGCGGCGAGCGCCAGGCGTAGCCAGTCCGCCTCCACGCGGTCCTTGGACCGCGCGGGGAGCAGGAAGCGGGTGCCCCACTTCACCAGCTCCAGCATGGCAGGCTCGAGCGCCCGTCCCGCGGCCGTCAGCTCGTACACGGTGGAGGCGGCGGGGGGATCGAGGAAGCGGCGCGTGACGATGCCGCTCTCTTCGAGACGCAGCAGACGCTCGGCGAGCACGCTGGCGCTCACCCCGTCGAGCCGCGCGCGTACGTCCGTGAAGCGCCGAGGCCCGGGCAGCAACTCGCGCACGATGAGCAGTGTCCACCGCTCGCCGAGGATTTCCGCCGCCCGCGCCACCGCGCATAGCTGGGGATACCGCGTGTTCGCCACGGGGGCAGCGTACGCGCCTAAGTTCTAAAAAACAACCACGCAATAGTTTTAAGAGACTCGATTTTTTGCGCGAGGGTGCCCGCTGTCAGGTCGAACCGGGTCAGTGTTCTAGGTGTGCGCGGTAAGTTTAGTATTGACAGCGGGTTTCAATAGTACGTATTGTTTCAGCAGATGCTGAAAGTCGTGGAGCGACCGAAACATGCTCAAATCAGCGGAGATTCGGCGGCAGATAGCCCAGCGGCTGCGGGACCTCTTTCCCAAAGCCAAGGCATGGGAAGAGAGCGCCGACATCCGGGTCGGTGCAAAGACCGCCGATTTACTGGTGAAATTCCGGCTCGGCGACCAGGAGCGGGCGATCGTGGTTGAGGTCAGCTCCCTTGGGCAACCGCGTCAGATTCGAGCCTCCGTGACGAGGCTGGCAGAGATCCGCAGGGAGCTGCCGGCGGCGTACCCGGTGGCGGCGGCCGTGTACATCGGCCCCCAGAGTGCCCGCATCCTCAAGGACAACAGCCTCGGCTTCCTCGACCTGTCGGGTAACTGCTATCTCGCCTTCGATCAGGTCCTCATCGAGAAGGAAGGCAAGCGCAACCTCCGGCCCTCCACGCGCCCGCTCCGCTCGCTCTTCGCGCCGCGCGCCACGCGCGTGGCGCGCGTGCTGCTCGCGGAGCCGAATCGCCCGTGGCGCCTGGAAGAGCTCGCGAAGGCGGCCGCGGTGAGCCTCGGCCACTCCCACAACGTCGTGAGCCGCCTCGAAGACCTGCGCTGGCTCGAGCGCGACGAAGATCAGCGCATCCACCTCGGCAAGCCCTCGGACCTGCTCGAGGCGTGGTGCGAGTCGTATTCCTATCGAGCCAACGAGATCTCTTCGTATTTCGTGCCGGAGCGTCTCACGCGGAAGTTCATGGGAGAGGTGGCGCGCGCGGCGGCCGCCGACAATCGCCGCTACGCCTTCACCCTGAACGCGGGCGCCTCCCTGGTGGCGCCGCAGCCGCGCGTGCCCGCCGTGCACTGCTACCTCGAGGGCGATCCGGCGCCGGTGGCGGCGGCGCTCGGCCTGCGCCCGGCGGCCGAAGCGGACGGCACCTTCCACGTCTTCACGCCCTACGACTCCGGAGTCTTCTACGGGCTGCTGGAAAAAGGCGGTCTCAAGGTCGTCTCGCTGCCCCAGCTCTACGCGGACCTCAAGTCATACGAGCGGCGCGGAGATCAGCATGCCGAGCATCTGCGCCGCGAAGCGATGGGTTACTGATTTGTCACAGGAAGGGGGGTGACTCTCATGGCGAAGAAGAAGGCGGCCAAGAAGAAAAAGAAGTAAGGACCCCCTGACCGTCGCGATGTAGCAGTGATCCTGTGAAGACGAGGAGGTGAATACCTCAATGGCGAAGAAGAAGGCGGCCAAGAAGAAGAAGAAGTAAGTGTGCTTCTCACTGGGTGGGGGGTGGCGGCCTCCCACCAGTCACCAATCGGGAGGGGGCCAACACCCCCTCCCGTTTGTGTTCGTGCTTAAATGACCTTCGTGACTTTCCCGGCCTTCAGGCACCGAGTGCAGACGCGCATGCGCTTGGCCTTGCCGCCCA
Source organism: Candidatus Rokuibacteriota bacterium (assembly GCA_046712525.1). Lineage (GTDB taxonomy): Bacteria > Methylomirabilota > Methylomirabilia > Rokubacteriales > CSP1-6 > JBBDXO01. The sequence continues at coordinate 886 of JBKKCN010000091.1, read as the reverse complement.
CCATCCCCCGCATCGAGACCAGGTTCGGCAGCCAGCGCCGCTTCGTCAGCTTGTGCGCGTGACTGATCTTGTGACCGACGGACGGACCTTTGTCGCAGATATCGCAGCGCTGGGCCATGAACACTCCTTGAAGTCGGGTTCCAAGCAACAGGACGAGCAGGTTTTATAGCACGGTGACGCCGACCGGGCAAACGCCGGGCCCCGCTGCGGGGCTCGCCACCCCTCTACAGTACATCAAGGGCGTGGGACCGCAGCGCGCGCGCCAGTTGCAGCGCAAGGGGCTCACCACCGTGGAGGACGCGCTCTTCTTCATCCCCATCCGGCACGAGGACCGCACCCGGCTCACGACCTTCCGGGCTTTGCAGGTCGGGCAGACATACACGTGCGCGGGAACCATCGTGGGGGTGAGCCCGCCTCCGCCCGGTCGCCGGATGGCGCCGCTGGTGATCACGCTGCGCGACGAGACGGGCATGATGACGGCCACCATCTTCGGCGGGCGCCAGTATCTCGCCCGCGTGCTGGAGCGCGGCCAGCGCGTGCTGGTACACGGCAAGGTCAGCCGCTACAAGGGCAACCTCACCATCGGTGTCTCGGACTGGGAGATCGTCGAGGCGGGAGACGACGAGCGGATCCACACGGGCCGCCTGGTGCCGATCTATTCCAGCACTGAAGGCCTCACGCAGCGCCCGCTGCGCCGGATCATGGCCTCGCTCGTCGACACCTTCGTGGCGGACCTCCCCGAAACACTGCCCGATGCACTGCGTGAGCGCCGCCAGCTCGTGCCGCTGCCGGACGCCATCCGCGCCGCGCACCTCCCCGCCACCGAAGGCGAGCACGCGGCCGCGCGCCGGCGACTGGCCTTCGACCACTTCCTGCTTCTTCAGCT
>JBKKCN010000090.1:0-11377 GCA_046712525.1 Candidatus Rokuibacteriota bacterium | reverse complement strand
GAAAGCCGCTTAGCTTTCGGCGCGTGATCGGCGCGGTTCGGGGCGGGCGTCGGGGTTTCTGGACCACGTGGATGGTGGCCGAATCGGCCGAGGCTGGCTGGGCTCCATCGATACGCCTTGTGCGTTTTTAGTTGGGAGGGAAACGGGTCCCGATAACCCCCGAGCCCGCCCCATCCGCGCCGCCCACGGCGGTCATCCTCGGCGCTTTACGTGGGCGAGTTGATCTGGGAGATCAACTCGCCGCACGTCAATCAGCTCGTGCCGGCCACGCGCTTGGGCGACTGTTTTTCGTAGCCGCGTTCCTTCATGCAGTGGTTGTAGATGGATTCGCGCTGGCCGTTTTCGATGCTGATTCTGGGGATGTCCACGATGCCACCGACGATGAGGTCGGGGGTGCCGGGGATGTCTCGGGAGTGGCGCTCGCATTCCATGTCGTCGAAGGTCACTTGCTGCACGGTGGCGGCGGGCTTGGTCCAGTCCGAGGGGTCGTGGATGGTCGTGCATGCTGAGAGGGCGACCACGGCTGCGAGGGCGAGGGCTGCTTTCATCATCCATTCTCCGTGAGATCGACGAGAACCTTCATGACGGGGCCGCCGCCGAGCGCCTGCTCCATGCCTGCCTGGAGCCCTTCCAGCGGAATACGACGGCTCACGAGCGGGCCCACGGGCACGGCACCGGAGGCGGCGAGCCGGATGGCTTCCTCCCAGTCCGCTCGCGCGTACAGCCGGCTGCCGTGCATGGTGAGCTCGCGCGCGAACATCTGGTAGAGGTTCACCGGCATCGGCTCCGAGTGGATGGCCACGATGCTCACCGTGCCCCACACGCGCACGACGTCGGTGACCGCGCGCACGGCGATGGGGTTGCCGGTGACCTCGAAGGCCACGTCCACGCCGTCGCCGTTTGTCCAGTCGTTGGCGAATTTCACCGGATCGACGCCGGGACCGATCGTCTCTAGGCCGAGCGTGTGCAGCAGGTCGATCCGGAAGGCGTTCACCTCGGCCACCACCACGCGCGCGCCGTAGTGGCGCGCCACCATCGCGATGAGGGCGCCGATGGGGCCACCACCGAACACGAGCACGGCGTCACCCGCCTTCACGCCCGCGCGGCGCACGTCGTGGGTGGCCACCGCGAGGGGCTCGATGAGGGCAGCGCCGTCGTCGTCGAGCGTGGCCGGCACCTTCAGCAGTCGCGCCACCGGCACCGCCCAGTACTCACGCATGCCGCCGCCGACGTCCACGCCGAGCACCTTGAGGCTGTAACAGAGGTACGAGGCACCCATGCGGCACGCGCGACATTCCCCGCAGAATTGCAGCGGCTCCACCACCACGCGATCGCCGGCGCCAACGCCACTGTCCGCCGGTGCCTGCACCACCTCGCCGAACGTCTCGTGACCGATGATGCCGCCGCGGGGGACGCGATGGTCGAGGTGGCCCTGGAAGATATGGAGATCGGTGCCGCAGATCCCCACCCTCCGCACGCGCAGCAGTGCCTCGCCCGGCCCGGGAGTCGGTACGGGGGCGGTGCCCGTCACGAATCGCCGGCCCCCTTCGTAGAACGCCGCTCGCATGTGTGTGAGTTTACGCGTGGACTCGGGTGCGTGGGGACGGATTATCGCGTGTGGCTGGCATGACGTTCGCATAAAGGGAGTCCCCCCGCGGGGCCAATACGAAGACGCTGGAGGGTCGGATGGACCAGCACGAGCTGCGCATGACGATCCGCGAGAAGCTCGCGTGCGGCGCATTGCCCAGAGAGAAGTGCCAGGTCACCTGGTTCGGCCCCGGCGCCGGCCACCGCTGCGTGGCGTGCGAGCGGACGATCAGCCGGCAGGATATCGAATGCGAGTGCGAGCAGGAACACGGCCTCCTCCGCTTCCACCAGTCGTGCTTCGCGGTGTGGGACATCGAGCGCCAGGACGCCGAGGGCGTGCTTACCCCATGAACAATCCCCCGTTGGGGGAGAGCCACTGCCCGGTGTAGAAGGCCCCCTCGTCGGACACGAGGAAGAGCGCGGTGGCGGCGATCTCCTCGGGGCCTCCGGTGCGATTCAGCGGCGTGCGGCTGAGCACGACGGCGCGGATGAGGGGTGACATGCCCTCCGTCATCGGGGTTTCGATGTAGCCGGGACAGATGGCATTGACGCGGATGTTCCGGGAGGCCACTTCGCGCGCCACTGCCCGCGTGAAGCTCAAGATGCCACCTTTCGCCGCGCTGTAGTGCGGCACCTGCTCCAGCCCCATCAGTCCCGCCACGCTCGAGAGGTTGACGATGGCGCCGCGGTTGTGGCGCGCCATGATGCGCAGCGCCTCGCGCGTGCAGAAGAAGGTCCCGTTCAAATGCACGCCGATCATGCGGTGCCACGAGGCATCCGTCATCTCCTGCGTGACGTCCCAGTGCGTCTGCACGCCCTGGCCGCTCAGCATCTCGGTCACGCGCGCCTCCGACTTGGCGGAGAGGGCGGCGCGGCGGTCGTCGGGCGTGTACGCGATGCCCGCGTTGTTCACGAGGATGTCGAGGGTGCCCAGCTCGCGGTCGACCTCGGCGAACATCGCCTTCACCTGTGCTGCGTCGGAGACATCCGCCTGCACGGCGCGCGCGCCGGCGCCGATCTCGTCGGCGGTCTTCTGCGCCGCCTCGCGCCGCACGTCGTTGACGACCACCCGCGCGCCTTCCTGGCCGAAGCGCAGCGCGATGGCGCGGCCGATGCCGGAGCCGCCGCCGGTGACGAGGGCGACCTTGTCTTTCAATCTCATCGTCATCTCCCCACGCCCGCGGTCTCGTCGACGGCGGCGTCCTCACGAAAGTGCGGCATGACCTCTTCCGCGAACAGCTGCATCATCTCGAGCGTGCGCTCGTGGCTGCGCGCGGTCATGCCCGAGCAGACGATGCCCGCCTTCAGCTCGTCCGAGAAGACCTTCAGCTTGTCGCGCACGGTGGCAGGACTGCCCACGATGATGTAGCCGCCCTCCTCGAGGTCCTCGAAGGTGAGGTCGGTCGGCATCTTGGGCCGGTTGGCGAGCAATCGCCGCAGCGAGGCCTCCGTGGTGTAGCCCGGCGGCTGCCAGAACGGCGTCTTCATGCGCAGGCCCGTGTTGTACACCCACAGCACCTGCTCGCGCGCGAGCTGGTAGGCCTTGGCGTCGTTCTCCGCCACCACGATGGGCAGGTTCACTGTGAGCTGGTAGCGGCTCGCGGTGTAGCCGTTGCGCTCGCATGCTTCCCGGTACTCGCCGTAGATCTGCTTGATGCGCGCGATGGGCGTGAAGACCATCAGGTAGGGGAAGCGCCGCTTGGCCGCCCACTCCACCGTCTCCGAGCTGCCCTGCGACGGGCACCAGATGGGCGGGTGCGGCTTCTGCAGCGGGCGCGGCCACGGGTTCACGTAGTGATAGCGGTAGAACTTGCCGTCGAAGGCGAAGGGACCCTCTTCCGTCCACGCGCGCAGGATGAGATCGGCCGCCTCGTAGAAGCGCTCGCGCGAGTGCGTGGGGTTCACGCCGAGCGAGAAGTACTCGGCGCCGATGCCGCGCACGAAGCCGGAGATGACGCGCCCGCCGGAGGCGACGTCCAGCATCGCGATCTCCTCGGCGATGCGCAGCGGGTTCTCGCGCAGGGGCAGGCCGTTGCCGAGGACGGCGATCTTCGCGCGGCTCGTGCGCCGCACGAGCATGGCGGCCATCACGTTGGGGCTCGCCATGGTGCCGTAGCAGTTCTGGTGGTGCTCGTTCACGCAGAGGCCGTCCCAGCCGAGCTGCTCGGCGTACTCGAGCTGATCGAGGTACTGGTTGTACAGGACGTGGCCGAGCTTCGGATCGTAGTGGCGGTTGGAGAGCGTCACCCACGAGGAGGGCTCGTCGTGATCGAGCGGGTACGGCATGAGATGGAAGTAGTAGAACTTCACACGCGGCCTCCCTCGCCGCCGCAGAAGGCGGTGACCGCCTTCGCCACCGCGTCGGGCTCTTCCAGATGCGGCACGTGGCCCGACTCCTCGAAGACCCGCAGCGTCGCCCCCGGGATCGCCTTCTGCCACGTCTCCGCGCACGGCGCCACCGGCGCCAGCCGGTCGTGGGCGCCCCAGCACAGCAGCGTGGGCGCCGTGATGCGCGCCAGGCGCCGGCGCAGGAGCGGATCGTAGAGATACGGGCTCCACGCCACGCGCGCGAGCGCGGTGTTCTGCCGGTAGAGCGTGATGAGCGTTTCCGGCGCCGTCATGTCGTCTGGCGCCGTCAGCATCGCCGTCTCCATGTTCTGGAAGATCATTCCGACCAGCTCCGGAAGCTCCATGCCGAAGAGGAACGGGTAGATCCAGCCGTCGACCTTGATGCCGACGGGATCGATGAGGGTGAGCGAGCGCAGCCGGTGCGAGGCCATGACCGCCATCTCGGCGGCGATCCAGCCCCCGAAGGAGGCGCCCACCAGGTGCACGCGGTCGAGCGCGAGATCGTCGAGGAGGTCGAGGTAGTGGAAGGCGAGATCCGAGATGTGCTCGATCCAGTCCGCCTCCGGCGAGCCGCCGTGGCCGGGATGGACGGGATAGGTGACGGCGAAGCGCTCCGCCAGGCGCGCGTGGAAAGGCAGCCAGCGCACGGCACCCCCGGCGCCGTGCAGGAAGAGCAGCGGATCGCCCGCGCCGTCTTCCATGAGGTCGATGGTGGTGCAGCGGATCGTGAGCCGCCGCGTGGAAGGCATCAGTGCGCGCTCCCTTCGTGCAAAGTGGGCGCTATTGTACGGCCCGTCCAGTCCCCCGCGCGCTAGAGTGTCTGCGATGACCGCACCGTCGCCGCTGCGCATCGCGTTCCTGCGTCCGTGTCTCGGCATCGGCGGCGCTGAGCGAGTGACGGTCGATGCCGCCGTCGAGCTTCAGGAGCGAGGGCATGCGGTCACGCTGTTCGTGCCCGACCGACAGGAGAGGCGTCAGCTCGACGAGGTCGCCGCCGGCCGTCTCGACATCCGGACGCACGGCGACTTTTTTCCCCGCCACCTGCGGCAGCGGATGCGCGCGCCGCTCGCCATTGCGCGCGCGGCCTGGGCCGCCTGCGACATGGTGGCGCGCGAGGCGCCCTACGACGTCGTCGTCTGCGATGTCGTCTCCCACGTGGTTCCGCTCCTGCGCCGGATCACCCGCGCGAAGATCGTCTTCTACTGCAACTTTCCGGACGCGCGGCTGACGCCGCCCCGCGCCGGACTCTACCGCCTCTACCGCTGGCCGGTGGATCGCCTGGAAGAATGGGGCCTCGCCGCGGCGCACCGCGTCCTCGTCAACAGTCACTTCACCGCTTCCGCCGTGCGGCAGAGCTTTCCGCGCCTGGCGGACGTGCCGCTGGAGGTCGTGCATCCCGGCGTGGAGGTGATGGACGACATCGGCGAGCCGGACGCGACGGAATCGATCTTTCTGTCGGTGAGCCGGTTCGACCCTCGCAAGAACCTGGAGCTGGCGGTGGAAGCGCTCGCGGTCCTGCGCGGTCGGCTGTCTGCCGACATCTTCGCCTCCGTCGGCCTCGTGCTCGCGGGCCACTACGACGGCCGCCTCGCCGAGCAGCGGGCCACCCTGGAGGACCTGCGCGCGCGCGTGGCGCGGCACGGGCTCGACGATCACGTGAGCTTCGCGCTGTCTCCCTCCGACGCCGAGCGGCGCGTCGTGCTCGCGCGCAGCCTCGCCTGCATCTACACCCCCGCTGCCGAGCACTACGGCATCGTCCCCGTGGAGGCGATGGCGGCGGGCCGTCCCGTCATCGCGGTGAACGCGGGCGGGCCCACGGAAACGGTGCGTGACGGCGAGACCGGCTTGCTGTGCGCCCCGCAGCCGGCCGCCTTCGCGGAAGCGATGCGGACCCTCGTGCTCGATCGTGACCGCGCCCGCCGCATGGGCCGCGCGGGCCGCGCCCACGTCACGCGCTCGCTGTCGCGTGCCACCTTCGGCGCCCGCCTGGACGCCATCCTGCGCGAGACGGTCGGAACGGGAACGGGGCCTTCTTCACCGCGCGGCGCGTAGAGATTCGAAGATTCGTACGGACGGAAGTTTTGTCACGCGCGCCGCGGCGTCCGGTGAATCGTGGAGGAGCCGAAAGGTGGTGAGCGCTTCCACGGGCACGCACGGCACGCGCGGATTGGGGCTGACGAGCACCCGCCGAGGGGAGCCGGGCTTGGCGAGGTGGGCTGCCGCCGCCTCGTACGTGGCGAAGCGCGCCGTCTCCACCACCTCGCGCTCGCGCGTGCCGTCGGGCCGCTGGTGGTCGGTATAGGTGACGACCCACGTGGAGTCTTTTGGCGTCGCCGCCTGCCCGCCGAAGACGTAGAGGCGCACCGCCATCGTGCGGTAGTAGTCCGGGTAGAACAGGATGACCGGTGCGCGTTCGCCTCGCGTGGTCGTGGCCAGCATCACCTCGTAGAACTGCGAGGCCGGCTTCGTCGCCCACTCGGTGAGGTTCTGGAACTTGCCGTGGAACTGGTCACGGGAGCTGCGTGGCAGGAGGGGCAGCTCCCAGTCCACGAGCACGTAGCGCGAGCCGCGGGCGTCGAGAATCGCGTTCGCCTCTGCCTCGCTGGTGGCGGTGAAGAAGCGCGCCGCCATGCCCGCGCCCGCCTGCGTGGGGTTCGAGCTCGGCACGCGGCGCGCCACCCGGATGATCTCGTAGCCATAGTCCCACCAGCTCATGATCGTGTAGGCAGGGCGGGGCGTCTGCCTCGGCGTGTAGCGCGCGAAGTAATAGTCGGGGTCGGCGAACGGCTCCGGTGTGTTGCGACGCAGCCAGTCGAGCGAGACGTGCCAGCCGTGCGTCAGCCCGAGATCGATGGACGCGATGGCGACCGCGCGATGGATGTTGGGCGCCACCGCTCCGCCGATGAAGACGGCCACCGCGCCCGCCTGCCACCACCGCCGGAAGGGCGCCGCCGGTGCCGCCTGTTGCCGGCGGCGGGCGGGCCGGGCCACCACCGGGCCGCCGCCCGAGGACGAGGCCCATGCGAACGTGAGCGAACCCGCCCAGCCGGTGAGCAGCGCGAGGTTGACGGCGAGGTAGTAGCCGAAACGGTTCTGGCCGAGGGTGGCCGCATACATCGCCGCGCTCCACACGAAGACCAGGCACCAGGCGGCGCGGCCGGCGCGCACGACGCGATAGCCGAGCAGCGCGAGCGCGGCGGCAGCGATATAGAAGGAGGTGCCGAAGAAGATGAACGGCGTCGCCGGCGCCAGATGGCCCGGCACGTAGAAGAGGGGGCGGATCTCGTTCACGGTGACCGCGGCGCGGCCGGGCGTGAAGCGGCGCATGTCGTTCACGATGCTGGCGGCGAGGCCAGGCGCGGCGGCGACAAAGACGGCCACGCCGGCGACGACGAGCCCGAGCAGCGCGACGGGCAGCAGGCGACGGGGCCATCCGAGCCAGGCGAGCGTGCGGCGCAGCCCCTCGAGCGTCACCACGACGGCGGCGGCGCCGACGAGCCCGGCCATCTGTGTCGCGTACCGCCACAGGTGGCGATCCTGGAAGACGACAAAGAGCACCAGCGCCACCGCGAGGGCGGGCAGAAGCACCCGTGCGGGCCGATCGTCGGAGCGGCCGTGGAGCAGATCGACGTGGTACTGCACGACGGCCCACGCGGTGAGGACGAACACGAGCAAGGCGCCACCCGACCACGTGAGCAGGAAAGCGCCGAGGGCCAGCCCCGCCCTCGCTCCTCCGCGCACCATGGCCGTGCGCTCGCCGCTCTCCACCGCCACCGCGATCAGCAGCACCGTGAGCGTGGCGAGCAGCGCCTCCACGACGTGGTGGTCGGTGAAGGCCACCACCGAGCGCGCGAGAAAGTGGCTCGGCAGTACGGCGATGAGGCCGGCCGCGAAGAAGCCCGTGAGCCGGTCGAACACGCGCTTGCCGAAGACATACACGATCACGGGCATGACGGCGCCGAGCACGGGGGGCGCCAAGGCGCCCACCAGGTCCACCGTGCGTGGTGACGGCGCGCCGAGGCCGATCACCCACAGCGTGATCGCCACCAGGAAATCGAAGAGGGGCGCCACCGCGACGTCCTGGGCGGCCGGGTAGGCGCCGTACGGGTCGACCGACATGCGATGGGGCAGGTTGCGGACCAGGTTGTCGATCACGCGCATGTGGAACCATGCATCGCTGTCCTGAAACGAGACGTACCCGCTGCGAAACACGCGATCCCACAGCGGCGCCGTCCGCAGCACGAATGCCACCGTGCACATCGCAACGAGAACGGCGGCGGTGCGCAGGGGCGCGCCCGCGAACAGCCCGGCGGGCATCGGCATCGCGCACGATTGTAACCGGCGGCCCGACGTTCGCTTACCACCGGGTAATTCGTGGGTGCGACGTGGTCGGCGCACGACAACCCCGTGCTACGAGAGGATCACGGGGCGTGCGACCAGATTCCACTCTTCGAGCCAGTGGGTGCCGCGGCTGGCTGCCACGCCGGCGCGGAGCGTATCGAGGCGCGTGGTGTCGTGGGGGAAGTCTTTGAAGAGGTCGATGAGGTGGGCGGCGAGGGTGTCGGGGGTTGTGAAGAGGAGGCCGTCGTGGCCGTCGTGGATTTGTTCGGTGAGGCAGGGGCCGTAGTCGAGGGCGGCGACGGGGAGGCCGGCGCCGTGCATGTCGGCGATCTTCATCGGGAGGTCGACGCCTGATGCGGAGCGATGCAGGGAGAGGCCGAGGTCGGCGGCGGCGAGCAGGCGGGGGTAGTCGTCGTCACCGAGCCATACCGTGCGCACGCGCACGTGCTTGAAGGTGGGGAGGGTGCGCTCGAAGCGCTCGCGTCGCGCGCCCCGGCCTGAGATCACGACGTGCAGAGGCACGCGGGCCTGGTCGGCGAGCAGGCGATCGTAGCGGGTGAGCGCCTCGACGAGCACATCGAAGTCCTCGTCGGCGGTCCAGCTCGTCGCGCTCACGACGAGGGCGGCGTGCGTCTCCACGCCGAAGGCGCGGCGGGCCTCGGCGCGCGCCTCGGCGGGCAGCGGCGTAAAGCGGGCGTGCGGGCGGTCGTGGAGGACGGTGACGGCGCGCAGCCCCCATTCCGTCTCGAGTACCTGCTTCATGGCATGCGAGACACAGAGGTGGGCGTGCGCGCGGCGGGCGAGCGTGCGCTCGTAGGCGCGCGCGAGGCGGACGGCGGGATGCCGCGGCCCCAGCCTCAGCGCGAGCATGCTGTAGCCGAAGTTGTGCCAGTCGATCACCAAGCGCGCGCCGCGCACGCGGGCCGCCAGCAGAGCCACCGCCAGCACGGGGATAGCGGGCGGGCTCTGGACCAGGATGACATCGGGCTTGCGAGTATGGACCAGGAGCAGCGACAGTAGTTGCGAGGTCTGAGCGAGGACGCGGAGCAGCGCGTAGGGACTATAGAGGGCTCGCGACACATGGCGTGCGCGCCCGGAGGTCAGGACATGTATGGTGATCCGCGAGCGATCGTCGAGGATGCCGCTCGGCGTTTCGCCCTCATAGGCGACCACGTCGACGTCGGCGGCGCTCAGGGCGAGTGCTTCGGCGTGGTACTGCATGCGGGGACTGCGTCCGAGATCGCCGAGGACCACCGTGGTAACTCGCATGAGATCGCTGCCGCGCCGCGAGGAGCGTAGCATACCGGAGCCGCGTCGCCCGCTCGCCATCGTCTTCGGTCCTACTGCCGGGCACGTCTATCCGGCCCTTGCCATCGCCGACGCCTATCGGCGCGCGGCCGCCGGCGTGGACGTGCTGTTCATCGGTGCCGCGACCGGCCCCGCCTGCAGCCTGCTCGGCGCCTCGGGCGAGCGGGTGGCGATCGTGGCGGGCTCGGCACTGCGGGGAGTCAGTGTCGGCGGCAAGGTGCGGGCCGTGCCGCGCATCGTCGCCGGCATGACGCAAGCGCGGCGGCTGCTTCGCGCGCACGGCACGCGCCTCGTGCTCGGCCTCGGGGGCTACGCTTCGGGCGGCGTGCTGCTGGGCGCCCGCACGCTCGGCCTGCGCATTGCCATCCACGAAGCCAACGTGGTGCCCGGCCTCGCCAACCGGCTGCTCGCGCCCTTCGCCCATCGCGTGTACCTCGCGCAGGCGGCGGCGCGTGCCGCGTTTCCCGTGTCGCGGCGGCTGGTGACGGGCCATCCCGTGCGCGCGGACATCGCCGCCATGGCAGGCGCCGCGCGGCTGGCGCCGCACCGCCACCGCGCGCTGCGCGTGCTGGTCACGAGCGGCTCACGCGGCATGGTTTTTCTCGCCGAGCGCGTACCCGATCTGCTGCGCGAGGTGCAGCGGCAGGGCGTGACGGTGGAGGCGCTGCACCAGTCGGGTGACCTCGATCCGCAGCCCATTCGGTTCGCGTACCTGCGCGCGGGTGTGAAAGCGTCCATCACGCCGTACTACACGGACATCGCGAGCATCTATCGCTCCGCCGACTTCGCCATCGCGCGCGCGGGCGCGAGCACGGTGGCGGAGCTGGCGGCGGCGGGTCTGCCCGCTCTCCTCGTGCCTCTCGCCGACGTCGCCGACGATCACCAGGCGGCCAACGCGCGCGTCTTCACGGAAGCGGGCGCCGGGCTCATGGTGCGCGAGGGGGACTGGGACGCGCGCACGCTGGGCCCGCGCGTGGCCGCCTTCCTCGGTGATACCGCGGCGTGGACCTCGGCCTCCGATGCCGCGCGAGCAGCGGCGCTGCCCGACGCCGCGCAGCGGATCGTGGCCGACTGCGAGGCCGAGATGGCGGGCCGCTGGTAGTGCGTTCAGGCGGCGCGGGTGGCGAGCCAGTCGAGAATTTGACGCCATGGCGGCTGCCAGTCCTCTTCGAGCATGAGCATGTGGGCGTGGCCGGCCGCTTCCAGATACTCAGCGCCGTACTTGGCGGCGATGCGCCGCTGCACGGCGACGGGCGTGATCCGATCGTCGGAGGCGCCCATCACGAGCGTCGGGCAGCGGACGTCGCTCGCGTTCACGGCGAGCCGCCCCAGCGTCAACTCGAGCGCGGCGTGCCCCGACTCCGGCACGAATCGCTTCAGTGCGGCCGCGCGCGCGGCCGGCGTCATCCGGTTGAGCATGAGGGCGATCGCGTCCGCGTCGCGTGCCTTGAACGCGCGGCGCGCCAGCATGGCGGGCGCGTAACGCACGAGACGCGAGAGGGTGGGCGCGCGCAGCACGACGATGCCGCGCGGCGCCGCGCTCGTGAGAAAGACCGCCGCGCGCACGTCGGGCCGCGTGGCCGCCACCTGGGCGATGAGCCCGCCCATCGACTGGCCCACGATGACGGCCGGGCCCATCCCGTCGAGGGCGGCGTCGACGTCGGCGACGTAGTCGCGCACGGACACGTGCCCGAGCTTTGCCACGGGCCGGCTGCCGTGATGGCCGCGCAGGTTGAGAGCCCTCACGTCCCACCCGGCGTCGGCCGCGAAGCGCATGTAGTTTTCCCAGTAC
>JBKKCN010000089.1:0-3814 GCA_046712525.1 Candidatus Rokuibacteriota bacterium | reverse complement strand
GAAGGGCCGCACGAGCTGGAACGTGCGCGCGATGCCGCGCGCGCACACGCGGTAGGGCGGCAGGCCCGCGATGTCCTGGCCGCGAAGCCGGATGCGCCCGGCGTCGGGCCGCAGCGCCCCCGCGATCAGGTTGAAGAGCGTGGTCTTGCCGGACCCGTTGGGCCCCATGATGCCGAGCACCTCACCCTCGTCGAGAGTGAAGCTGACGTCGTGGACGGCGCGCACCCCACCGAATCCCTTCGACACCCGCTCCACCTCGAGAAGAGCCACACTCGGCCTACCCGCGATTATTCATGAGCGATGCTCGCGACACCGGCGGGTGGCGTCGGGGTGGCTCCCCGTCGGACGGGCGGAGTGGGACCCCTTCGTCCCGTAAGCAGTGCGAAGCACTGCGCTCGGGCGAACGGGTGACGGAGCCCGCCCGACGGGGAGCCACCCCGACGACAGGACCCGCCGGTGGCGCGAGCGTCGCTCATGAATAATCCGGCTACGAAGGCGGGTGGACATCAGCGCTTCGAGAACGGTGGCGCGGGGTACGCGAGCGGCGCCGTCGCGGACTCCTTCGGCCACACGAGCTCCTGCTTGCCGTTGATCCACTGCACGAAGACGGACTGCACGATGCCGGTGCCGTCCGGACGGAACTTCACCGGACCTACCACCGTCGTCATGTCGGTGGCGGCAACGGCATCACGGATCTTGTCGCGATCGAGCGCGTTGGCCTTGGTCACCGCCGCTGACAGGATTTGGACGGCCGCGTAGGCGGGGCCGGCGATGTGATCGGCGGGACGGCCGACTTTCTTGACGTGCGCGTCGTTGAGCTCCTTGACGCCGGGCGCCTTCACGCCGTAGTGCCAGCCGGGCGCGAGGAGGACGTAGTCGCCGTCCTTGCCGAGGTTCTTTGACCAGATGGGCGCGTCGGGGGCACGGATGAGCAGCGCCATCTTCGGCGTATAGTCGAGCTCCTTCATCTGCTTGACCATCGTCATGCCGTCGGGCGGCGTCGGCAGCGCGAACACGGCGTCGGCGTTCGCCGTCTTCGCCTTGAGGATGAGGTCGGAGAAGTCTTTCGCGCCCGGGGCGTACTCGCCCTGGACGGTGACCTGGTAGCCGGCGCCCCTGGCCGCCTCCACCCACGCCGTCGCCATCTCGCGTCCCCAGTCGGTCTTCTCCTGGAAAATGGCGACCGTCTTCGGGCGCTCCGCGGCCGGGATGGTGGCCAGGAGGCCTTGCATGGCCTGCCCGATGTCGGGCGATTTCCAGAAGGGCGAGAACAGATAGCGGAACCCCTGCTGGTGCACCTTGTTGAGCGCGAAGGCGACGCCCAGGTACGGGATCTTGTTCTTCTCGGCCACGGACGCGGCGGCGGCGTGCAGATCGGAGCCGAAGCCGCCGAGGTACGCGACGACACCCTGGGCGGCGAGGCTTTCGAAGCGGCTCACCGTCTTCGTCGCGTCCGACTCGTCATCGACGAGGATCAGCTCAATGGGCACTCTCTTGCCGCCCACGCTGACACCGCCCAAGGCGTTGATGTGCTCGACGGCGATCTCGTACCCCGCGCGCACCTGGGCGCCGCCGCCGCCGTAACGCCCGGTGAGCGGCACCACCGCACCCACCTTGATGGTCTGCGCGGCCGCCACGAGCGGCGACACGCCGACGAACGCCAGTACGAGGAACGCCAGCACTCTCATCGATGTCCTCCCGTTGAGGGGCCCCAGAGCAGGCGCGCGGTCTCCGCCACGCGCTCGAGCTTGCGTCGCTGATCTTCCGTCGACACGCGATTGCCCTCCATGGTGGAGGCGAATCCGCACTGCGGGCTCAGCGCCAGCCGCTCGAGGGGCACGAGCTTGGCCGCCTCCTCGACGCGCCGCCGCAGCTCGTCCACGGATTCCAGGCGCTGCTTCTTGGTCGTCACGAGGCCCAGCACCACGTGGCGATCGTCCGGCACCGCGCGCAGGGGCGGAAAGCCGCCCGAGCGCTCGTCGTCGTACTCGAGCAGAAAGCGGTGGAAGCGGCTGCGCGTGAACACGCGCGCGATGGGCTCGTAGCCACCGCTCGCGTAGAACATCGACTGGTTGTTGCCACGGCACACGTGCAGCCCGAAGGTGATGCCGGGATGGTGGCCGATCACGGCGTTGTCCATCTCGATGCAGGCGTCGATGAGGCGGTCGGGGTCGCTGCCCCGCTGCCGGTATCCTTCGCGCAGCGCGGGGTCGAGGAGGGCGGCGTACTGCGGGGCGTCGATCTGGATGTAGGTACAGCCCAGACGCACGAGCTCCTCCACCTCGCGGCGCGTGTAGTCGACGACGTCGGCGAGATAGGCGTCCCGCGTGGGGTAGGCGCTCTTCGACTTCTCGGGATCGTAATAAGCCGCCGCCTGCTGCGTGCTGATCAGCGTCACCTTCGTCTGCCGCGTGGCACGCGCGCGCAGGTAGGTGAATTCCTCGCCACACATGCTGCGCCGCCAGCGCAGCCGGTCGACCACCACCGGGCGCTTGAAGACCAGCTCGCCGCCCTGCTCGTCGTGAAAGGGAATGGCCCAGCCCCCGAGCTTGTCGAAGCCATCGAGAGCCTCGATGAGGTGGCCGAAGAAGGCGTAGCGGCGCATCTCGCCGTCGGTGATCACGTCGAGACCCGCGCCTTCCTGGAGCCTCACCGCATCGTCCACGGCGCCGTCCTCGACGCGCTTGAGCTCGGCGGCGCTCATCTCTCCCGCGTCCCCGCGGCGACGCGCCGCCTTGAGCGCGTCGGGCCGCAGCAGGCTGCCGATCACGTCGCTATGCATGGCGGCACACTTCAACACCCGTAGCGGACGCCGTCAAGCGGACGGCCGGCCGCGGTACACTCCGGCACCGGGAGGTGCTCATGCGCGCATTGGTCACGGGAGCGGCGAGCGGTATCGGACGGGCGACGTGCCTGCGGCTGGCGCGGGACGGCCGCGACAAGGGGACGGCGGCGAGGATCGCCGCCGTCGATCTGGCCCCCTCCCCGGGGCTCGACGAGATGCTGCGCGAGGCTCGTGCCGCGGGCGCCGAGGTCGTCGCGCTGCACGGCGACATGGGCAGCGCGGACGGCCCCGCGCGTGTCGTCGGCGAGGCGGTGGCGCGCCTGGGCGGCCTCGACGCTCTCGTCAGCAACGCCGGCATCAACCGTCCCGGCGCGCTCGTCGACTATTCAGTCGAGGACTGGGACCGGGTCTTCGCCGTCAACACGCGCGCGACGTGGCTGCTCGCCAAGGCGGCGCACGCACCGCTTGCCGCGTCGCGCGGCGCCATCGTGGCCGTCGGCTCCATGTCTGGCAGCAACGCGCACGCCAACCTCGGCGCGTACGGGCCCAGCAAGGCTGCCGTCATCATGCTCGCGCGGGTGCTCGCGCAGGAGCTCGGGCGCGAGGGCATTCGCGTCAACACGGTGTCACCGGGCATGGTGCGCACGGGCATGACCGCCGCTGTGTACGCGGACGCACAGGTGGCGGCCGAGCGCGACACCCTCGTGCCCATCGGTCGCGTCGCCACCCCCGAGGACATCGCCGACGTCATCGCGTTCCTGCTCGGCCCCGACGCCCGCTATGTGAGCGGCCACGATCTCGTCGTGGACGGCGCCATTACGGGTAACCTGCTCGGTCGCATCCCGGGCCTCTCACGCATCACGCGAAGCTGATCGTGGAGATCGCCGATGGGAAAATAGTTTGGGTCTACGCGGATTCGAGTGGGTGTCGCGCTGAGTTGAGGGGGCAGGATCGCAGCGCGGGTCGCGGCCAAGCGTGCGAGGGCCAGCACGCATAGTTGGGCCAGGACGACGGCGGTGAGTTAGCCTT
>JBKKCN010000088.1:0-2586 GCA_046712525.1 Candidatus Rokuibacteriota bacterium | reverse complement strand
ACCATCACCACCGGCAGCACTTCGGTGGCGGGGTTCTCGCGGATCTTGCGGACGACCTCGTAGCCGCTCATCTGCGGCATCACCACGTCGAGCAGGACCAGGTCGGGCCGTTCGGTGGCGATCAGTTCCAACGCCTCGGCACCGGACGAAGCCGTGACCACCTGGTACCCTTTCTTTCCGAGCACGGCGGAGAGCAGGAGCACGTTTTCCGGCGTGTCGTCGACGACGAGGATGCGGGCCGGACCGCTCACGACGGCAACATCTCACGTACCGCCTGGAGGAACCCCTTCACGCTGATCGGCTTCGACTGGTAGCCGTCGAACCCGGCGGCCATGATCTGGTGGCGATCCTGCGTCATCGCGGACGCCGTGACCGCGATGACCGGGATGGAGCGCGTAGCGGGGTCGGCCCGCAATCGCTTGAGGGCCTCGATGCCGTTCATCCCGGGGAGCTGAATATCCATGAGGATGAGGGCGGGATGCTGCTCCGCGGCCATGCGCAACCCGTCCTCGGCCGTCTCGGCTTCGGCGACGAGGTACCCGCTCGCCTGGAGCACGTCGCGGACGAGCAGCCGGTTGTTGTCGTTGTCCTCGACGAGGAGAATCAGCTCACCCGGCATGACGTGTCGCCGGAAACGTGAACGTGAACGTGGAGCCGCGGCCGATCTCGCTCTTCGCCCACAGACGGCCGCCGTGCAGCTCGACGAACTTTCTTGCCAGCGTCAGTCCCAGCCCGGTGCCCTCCCGCTTGCGCGCATAGTCCGTCCCCACCTGGCGAAACTCCTCGAAGATCGTCTCCTGATCCTCGGGCGCGATGCCGACGCCCGTGTCGGTGACCGACACCTCGACGGTGCCATTGGCGGGCGTCGCGCGCACCTCGATGCGTCCGCCGTCGGGCGTGAACTTCACGGCGTTGGAGAGCAGGTTCAACAGCACCTGCTTGAGCTTGCGCTCGTCTCCGACCACGTCGCCGAGCCTCTCATCCACCTTCAGCTCGACTGTGAGACCGTGGCGCGCGGCGCGATCGTGGATCAGGGTGAGAGCGTTCTCCAGCGCCAGCCGCAGACTGAAGGTGCTCAGCTCCAGCTCCATGTGACCGGCCTCGACCTTCGAGAGGTCCAGGATGTCATTGATCAGTGAGAGCAGGTGGCGTCCGGAGCTCAAGACGACGCGGACGTACTGGGTCTGCTTGTCGTTCAGCTCCCCGAACATGCGGTCGTCCAGCACTTCGGAGAACCCGATGATCGCGTTGAGCGGCGTGCGCAGCTCGTGCGACATGTTGGCCAGGAACTCCGACTTGTGGCGGCTCGCCGCCTCGAGCTCGCGGTACAGGCGCCCGAGCTCGTCGTTCATGCGGTTCAGGTTGGCGGCGAGCGCCCCCAGCTCGTCGCGGTTCGGGATGTCGACGCGCCGGGAGAAGTCCCCCGACGCGATCTGCGCGAGACCCGCGTCCATCGCGGAGACGGCTCCGACGAGCGACCACGAGATCGCGAACCCGAGCACCAGGGCGAGGCCGGTGGCCCCCACCGCAAACCCGATGACCGCCCACCGCGCCCGCACGAACGCCTCGTGGCTCGTGTCCACGCTGGCCACCATGTCGGCTTCCGCCTGATTGACGAGCTGGTTCGTGAGCCGCTCCAGCCGGTCGGCGAGCGGGGTCGCCTGCGCGAACTGCAGCTCCCGCCCTTCGGCGACCCGACCGCTCCGGATGAGCTCCACGACACGTGTGACGACCCGGATGAACTCGTCATAGTCGGCCCGCACGCGGGCGAGCAGTTCGACCTCGTCCCGGGCGACGAACTGCAGGCGGTCCAGGTCGTAGCCGAACTGGTTGAGCTGGCGGAGGATGCCGTCGAGGCTCCGGTCCTCGGGGACGAGCAGCGCGGCGGCCACGCTGTAGAGCTGGCCCGTCGTGTCGTGCTGCAGCTGTCGGTAGGCGGCGATCTTCCGCTGCAGCTTCACGAGGTCTTCCGCCCGGCGATTCACCTCGCCGAGGACCTCGAGCCCGACCGCGCCGAGCGCGATGAGGAGGCCGACGATGATGAGGAACGCGACCAGGAGCTTGGTGTGCACTGCAGCCGGAATTCTCGCCACGAGGCGCGGGAGCACGGGCAGGAGCGCGCGCATCACCGGCCGCCTTCCCGGAGGAGCGAGCGGAGGTCGCGCAACATCTCGTCCGGATCGAAGCGGACGCCCATGTACTGCACGCGCAGCGCGCCCGCACGGTCCACGAGCGAGGTGAGGAACGTATGGTCGACATCGCCGCGCTCCGTCTTTCGCGCGAACACGCCGTAGCGCTGGGCGACGTCCTTGATCTCCGCCGGCGTCCCGGTGAGAAACGCCCAGCCCGCCCCGCGCGCGCCGTGCCCCTGCGCGTAGGCCCGCAAGACGTCCGCAGTGTCGCGCTCGGGATCGACGGTGATGGCGACGAACGCCACCTTCGCGCCGAAGTCCTTCCCCATGCGCTTGCCGAGCCCCGCGAGCTTCGCCGTGAGCAGCGGACACGTGTCGGTGCACGTCGCGTAGATGAAGGTGACGGCGACGACCTTGCCGCGCAGGTCGGCCAGGCCAAGCCGGCCCCCGGCAG
>JBKKCN010000087.1:0-3819 GCA_046712525.1 Candidatus Rokuibacteriota bacterium | reverse complement strand
CGCTGGCGCCGCGCGGTGCCCCCAGCGCCGCCTCCGCCGCCGCCCGCGCGCCGTCCGCCGCCCGCGCGTCACTCGCGACGACGGCAATGACCAGATCCGCAGGCCCCGCCGACTCGCCGTCCGGCGCGAGCAACCCCGCCTGCCGCATCAACGCCAAATTCTGCGGCGTCCCCATCATCGCCGCCGCCAGCGTAACGCCCTCCACCGCCTCCATATCCCTGGAGAGCCGCATGAGCGTGACCGAATCGTGATACGCCCCACGGCGCACGAAATTCCAGGCAGGCACGACCGGAATACTACACGAGGGAAACCACGAGGATGCTCACGTCACCCCGGGGGCACGCGTGCTCACCCAACTGAGGGCGGCGCGAGTGGGGCGGGGGCGGGCTTGCGGGTGCCGAGGACCCGTTTCCCTCTCAACTCGAATCGAACAAGGCGTGTCGGTGGAGCCCAGCCGCCCTCGGTCGACCCGGCCACCATCCACGTGGTCGCCGGCACCCGCAAGCCCGCCCCCGCCCCGCTCGCGCCGCCCGGAGCCAAGCCGAGCGAGGCGCCAGCGAGCCTACTTCGGAGGCGTGATGCCGTACGTCTTGATCTTGCGGTACAGGTGGCTGCGCTCGATCCCGAGCCGCTCCGCGGTACGTGTCATATTCCATTCGTGCGCGCGCAGCTCGGCGAGGATGTACGCCCGCTCGAAGCCGTCGCGCGCTTCCTTCAGCGAGCGCTCGCGGGGCTCGCCCGCCGCGGGCAGCGAATCCTTCGGCCGCAGCGGCGCCGGCAAGTCCTCCGGCGTGATGACATCCCCCGCCGTCATGATCACGAGCCGCTCCACCATGTTGCGCAGCTCGCGCACGTTGCCCGGCCAGTCGTAGGCGAGGAAGTAGGCGAGCGCCTCGCCGTCGAGGCTCTTGGCGCGCTTGCCGTTCTCTGCGCAGAAGACCGTGATGAAGTGATCGACGAGGAGCGGGATGTCGTCCTTGCGCCCGCGCAGGGGCGGCACCTCGATGGGAATGACGTTGAGACGGTAGAAGAGGTCCTCGCGGAACTGGCCGAGGGCG
This sequence comes from Candidatus Rokuibacteriota bacterium, assembly GCA_046712525.1. GTDB lineage: Bacteria > Methylomirabilota > Methylomirabilia > Rokubacteriales > CSP1-6 > JBBDXO01. The sequence goes on along the minus strand of JBKKCN010000087.1, from coordinate 2,761 downwards.
ATGAGTGACTGGAGATCACGGTTGGAGGCGGCGATCACGCGCACGTCCACCTTCACCACGTCGCGACCGCCCACGCGCTCGAAGGATTGCTCCTCGAGGGCGCGGAGCACCTTGGCCTGCGTCTTGACGCTCATGTCGCCGATCTCGTCGAGGAAGAGCGTGCCACCGTCGGCGCCCTCGAACTTGCCGCGCCGCCGCGCCACCGCCCCCGTGAAGCTGCCCTTCTCGTGGCCGAAGAGCTCGGACTCGATGAGCTCCTCGGGGATCGCCGCGCAATTGACCTCCACGAAAGGGCCCTCGCGCCGCGCCGACAGCGTGTGCACGGCGCGCGCCACGAGCTCCTTGCCGCTGCCGTTCTCGCCGTGCACGAGCACGCGCCCGCTGGAGGGGGCGGCGGTGGCGATCTGCTCGCGCAGGACGCGCATGGCCTCGCTGGTCCCGATGATCTCCGTATGCGGGTGCAGGCGCTCGCGCAGGGTCGCGTTCTCGCGCTCGAGGCGTCCGTGCTCCAGGGCCCGGCTCACGGTGATGAGGGTCTTCTCGAGCGACAGCGGCTTCTCGATGAAGTCGTAGGCGCCCAGGCGCGTCGCTTTTACCGCCGTCTCGATGGTGCCGTGGCCGGAGATCATGACCACGGTGGCGTCGGGGCGCAGGCGCTTGATCTCCGACAGCGTCTCCAGGCCGTCCATCTTCGGCATCCAGATGTCGAGAAAGATGAGGTCCGGCGCCTCGTCGCCCACGGCGCGCAGCGCCTCCGCGCCGCTGCCCACCGTGGTCACCCGGTATCCTTCGTCCTCGAGCACACCCTTGAGCGCGGTCTGGATGGCGCGCTCGTCGTCCACGATGAGGACGTGCTCGCCCGCCATCGTCACGCCTCCACGACCGCGGGCGCGCGCGTGACCGGGATCTCGATGATGAAGCGGCTGCCCGAGGGCGCGTTGTCTTCCACGCGAATCGTCCCGCCGTGCTCGCCCACGATCTCGCTCACGATGGGCAGGCCCAGCCCCATGCCCGTGACCTTCGTCGAGAAATAGGGCATGAACAGCTTGTCCTTGTCCTCGGCGGCGATGCCGGGGCCCGTGTCGCTCACGGTCACGCGCACGTGCGCCGCCTCCGGCAGGTACTCCGTGTCCACCCTCACGTCGCCGCTGCCCCCCACCCCCACCGCCTCCACCGCGTTGTCCACGAGATTGAGGACGGCGCGCTTGATGTGGTCGGGATCGACCTCCAGCGGCGGCACGTCGTCACCGAAGCGCGTGATCAGCCGCAGCCCCGGATGCGACTCGCGGTACAGCGTGGCCACGCCCTCGATGAGCGGTTGCAGATTCGTGGAGCGCGGCACGAGGGCGGGCATGCGCGCAAAGCGCGAGAACTCGTCGACGAGCCGCTTGAGGCCGTCGACCTCCTGGATGATCGTCTCCGTGCACTCGATCACGAGCTGCTGCTCCTCGCCCGTGACGCGCGAGAGCCGGCGGCGCAGCCGCTGGGCGGAGAGCTGGATGGGCGTGAGCGGGTTCTTGATCTCGTGCGCGATGCGCTGCGCCACCTCGCGCCACGCGGCCAGACGCTGGGCCTTCAGCAGCTCCGTGAGGTCGTCGAACACGACCACCGCGCCCGTGTAGGCGCCATCGGGTCCGCGCAGCGCGGTGGCGGAGGCGAGCAGGGAGAGGGCGGCGCTGCCGCGGCGCATGTGCAGCTCCACGGACGCGCTGGGCGACTTCGGCCGCCGCGTGCGGTGCACGAGCGTCACCACCTCGCGTGCCTCCGAGGCCGCGAAGATTTCCTCGATCAGCCGTCCCACGCTCGCCGACTCGCTCACCCCGAACATGCGGGCGGCGGCGCGATTCATGGTGGTGAGGCGTCCGAGGGGATCGAATGACACCACGCCGGTGGCGATGGCCTCCAGCACCGTCTCGATGTAGCGCCGGCGGTCCTCGACCTCCGTTTGCTTGTCTTGCAGGTCGACGTACGCCTCCTCCAGCTGATGCTTGGACTGCGAGAGGTCGTCCGTCATGCGGTTGAACGAATCCACGAGGACGCCGATCTCGTCGTCCGCGCGCGCCTGCACCTTGTAGGAGAGGTTGCCCGCCGCCACCTCGCGTGTGCCCTCCGCGAGCTGCTCGATGGGACCCGTGATGCCGCGCGCGAGGTAGAGGCCGAACCAGGTGAAGGAGAAGACGACGATGAGCGTCATGAGCAGGAAGAGCAGGATGTAGATGCCCTTGATGGGATTCTTGAGCAGCTTGAGCTGCTTGTACTCCTTGAACGCCTGCGAGATCCCCCGCACCTTGGCTTCCAGCCGCTCCGTCACGTGCGTGCCCACCACCACCGCCCCCACCGCCTCGCGCTCGCCGTTGCGCACGCGCCATACCGGCGTCACCGCCTCGATGAGGTCACCCGACGTGAGCTCGCGCACCGTGGTCACCTCCTGGCCCGTGAGCGCGCGCCGCAGGTGTGTCTCGTTGAGGTCGCGGGTGGCGAGGTCGGCGAGGATCGGATCCTTCACGTGCACGAGCTCCGAGCCCTGGGCGCTGAAGACCGTGATCGTGCTGAGGGAGAGGACGTCCTGCTGCTCGACGAGGAACGCGGCGAGCGCCTCCCGCCGATTTTCGGCGAGCAGGTTGTCCCGATCGAGGGCGCGCGCGATGAGCTGGCCGTGGCGCAGCGCCGTGCGCTCAAGGTTCGTGTAATACGTCTGGGCGACGGACAGCGCCTGGTCGAGCGGCCGCTCCACCTGCGGCTTGAACCAGCCCTCGATCGA
>JBKKCN010000086.1:0-4394 GCA_046712525.1 Candidatus Rokuibacteriota bacterium | reverse complement strand
CCGCGGCGTCTTCTCGCTGCGCGCGCTCTTCGAGCCCCCCACGCCACGCGGCGGAACGGCGGCGGCGAAGACAGCGCCGGTCGCACTGCCCGCGGTGTCCGTACGCGACATCCTCTTCGAGGACGGCGCCACGACGGTCGTGGATACGTCCGTGCGCCCGGCGGCCCGCTTCGAGATCCCGCGCGCGCGCCTGGCCATCCAGGACGTCGCCTGGCCCAGCCGCAACCCGGCGCGACTGCAAGTCAGCGCCACGCTGCCGGTGAGCGGGGAGCTCGACGCATCGGGGACCTTCCAGGTGGAACCGTCGCGCATGGATCTGAAGGTCGTGCTGAAGGGAGTCGACCTCGCGCCCGCACGTCCCTACGTGCCCATCCGCGCACGCTTGCAGGGCAAGCTGGACGCCGACGTCACCATGGTGGGCGCCTTCGACCGCTCCGCGCTCACCGTCCGCGGCACGGCGTCCGTGAGCAGCTTCGAGCTGCGCGACAACAACCGCGCCGTGGTGACCGTCGAGCGCGCGCGCGCCGAGCAGGTGGTCTTCGAGTATCCGCAACAGCGCCTGTCGGTGGCGCGCATCGACGTGCGCCGTCCGTGGAGCCTCATCGAACGCGATGCCGAGGGGCGGTTCACGCTCGTGCAGCTCCTCAGCCGGCGTCCCCGCCCCGGGGAGGCGCCGGCGCCATCGAGCACGCCGTCCACCGACGGCGCCGCGGATTCGACGGCGTCGCCCTTCGACGATCTGCACGTCGAGATCGCACGCATCGTCGTCACCGACGGCTTCGGCCGCTTCGTGGACCGCACCACCACGCCCGACTTCGCGGAGGAGCTGTCGCAGCTCAGCCTCACCGTGGACGAGCTCAGTACGAACGGCCCCCGGCCGGCCCGGCTCAGCCTCAAGGGCATCATCGGGCCCGAAGCCGCGGTGTCCATCGACGGCCGCCTCGGCGCGCTCGACGGCCCGCGCTTCGTCGACATCAGCGCCAGCCTGCGTGACTTCTCGGTGCCGCGCGCCAATCCCTATATCGACCGCCTCGTGGGCTGGACGGCCAGCCAGGGTCGCTTGCGCTTCGACGTGCACTACCGCCTCGAAGGCGACGAGCTGGACGCGACCAACCAGATTGGCGTCGAGGGGCTGGACGTCGTGGTCGCGGACCCGCCCCACCCGGTGCTGCGCGACCTCGGCCTGCCCCTCAACCTCGTCGTGTCGCTCCTCAAGGACCGCCGTGGCGACATCCAGGTTTCGGTTCCCGTGCGCGGCTCGCTGGCATCGCCGGAGTTCGACTTCGCCGACGCGATGTGGGGCGCGGTGCGCAATCTCACCATCCGCCTCATCGCCCTGCCGTTCAGCCTCGTGGGCAAGCTCTTCTTCACCGAGGACTCGAAGATCAAGGCCGTCTCCGTCAACCCGGTCGCTTTCGAGCCCGGCACGGCCACGCCGGCCCCGTTGATGGCCGAGCACCTGCAGCAGGTGGGCACATTCCTGCGCGAGACGCCGGGAATCCGGGTGCTCATGCGCCCCGTGCTGACGGTCGCCGACGTGGACCGGCTGAGGCGGGCCAAGGTCATGGACGACATCACGAAGCTCGCAAACGCGACGTCGGGCCCCGCCTTCGACGCCGCCGTGCTGCGCCTGTTCGCCGAGCGATTCCCGGGGCGGAAGGCGCCGGAGACCGCCGAGCAGGCCCTCGCCGTGCTCATCCGGACCACCCCGGCGCCGGATGCGGCCGCGCAGGCGCTCGCCACCGCGCGCACGGCGCACACGGCGGTCGCCCTCGCGAAGTCGGGCGTGGAGCCGGCGCGCGTGCGGGTGCTGGAGGGCGTGGCGGCGGTGGAAGCGGAGGGGGTGGGGCGCGTGGAGTTCGAGATCGTCCATTAGCACGCGTTAGAATGGCCGCGCATGGCTATCGCTCTCGTGATCATCGGCGATCCGCGCCATTCCGCGTCCCGCCGTGAGCTGAGCGTCGCCGGCGGCACCAGCATCCTCAAGGCCGCGCACGCGGGCGGCGTCGACATCACCGCCACCTGCGGCGGCCGCGGCCGCTGCACGTCGTGCCGGGTGAAGTTCGTCGCCGGCACCATTCCGCCTGCCACCATCATGGACGAGGTGCAGCTCGGCAACGACCTCGTGCGCGAGGGCTATCGCCTCTCCTGCCAGTGCGTGGTGGTGGAGCCGCTCACCGTGCAGGTGGCGCCGCCGATCGACGAGCAGGCGTTCCAGATCCTCGGGCCGGGGGCAGGGCCGCCCTCCGGCGTGCCCATCGACGCCGGCGTGGTGAAACGGCTGGTTCGCGTCGCTCTGCCCCGCGAGGAACACCACCAGACCTCCGACCTCGAGCAGCTCGCTCTCGCCGCCGGCATCGACCCTCTCCACGTGGGCACCGGCCTCCTCGCGGGCCTGCCCGACGCGCTCCGCGGCTCTCCCGACGGCGCCACCATCACCACCTTTGGCGCCGGCAGCGACCGGCGCGTGATCGCCGTCGAGCGCGGCGACACCACCTCGATGAAGTTCGGGCTCGCCATCGACATCGGCACCACGAGCGTGGTCACCACGCTCATCGAGCTGGAGTCGGGCGAGCGGCTGGCGTCGGTGTCGAGCCTCAATCCACAAGCGGTCTTCGGCGGCGACCTCATGTCCCGGATCGCGTTCGCCCAGTTCAACCCGGGCAACCTCCGCAAGCTGCACACCCGCATCCTGGGACTGCTCAATCGTCACATCGAGCAGGTGTGCCGGGAGTCCGGCGTGCTCGCGAAGTGGATCTACAAGGCGGTCGTCGTCGGCAACACGTGCATGCACCACATCCTGCTCGGGATCGACCCCACCTACGTCGGCCTCGCGCCGTACGCGCCCGTGATGCGCCACGCGGTCACGCTGCCTGCGCGCGAGCTCTTCCTCAAGATCGCGCCCGAGGCGCGCGTATGCCTGCTGCCCATCGTGGCCGGCTTCGTGGGCGCCGACGCCGTCGCCGTCGCCCTCGCCACGCGCATCGGTGATCGTCCCGAGGTCCGCATCGCCGTCGACATCGGCACCAACGGCGAGGTCCTCCTCGGCTCGCGCGAGCACCTGTGGGCCGCCTCCGCGCCCGCCGGGCCCGCTCTCGAGGGCGCGCAGATCCGTCACGGCATGCGCGGTGCCGCGGGCGCCATCGACCGCGCCACCGTGGGCGCCGACATCGCCGTGCACACCATTGGTGAGAGCGACGCCCTCGGGATCTGCGGCTCGGGACTCATCGACCTCGTGGCGGGCCTGCTGGAGGCGCGCGTCATCGACTGGACAGGCCTCATCGACGTGGAAGGCCGCGAGCGCCTGGCGCCCGCGCTCCGCGACCGGGTGGTCATGCGCGGCGAAGAGCGGCAGGTCATCATCCTTCGTCCCGGTGAGGCGGGCGCGCGCCAGGAGATCGTCCTCACGCAGGACGACGTGCGCCAGGTGCAGCTCTGCAAGGGTGCGATCGCTTCCGGTATCGCCATGCTGCAGCACGTGGCGGGCTTCCCTGACGACAAGATCGACGAGCTCATGCTCGCAGGCGGCTTCGGCAACTACCTGTCCATCACGAGCGCCGTGCGCATCGGTCTCATCCCCTCCCTGCCCGCCCCCCGCCTCCGCTACGTCGGCAACGCGGCCTCGCTCGGCGCGCAAATCTGCCTGCTCTCCGAACCCGAGCGTGCGCGCGCCGCCGAGATCGCCGCCCGCATCGAGCACGTGTCCCTCGCCGCGCACCCCGACTTCGAGGCGATCTTCGTGGACGCCATGAACTTTCCGCGCCTGTGACGAGCAGCCGTACGCTGTCGGCGTCGATGGTCGGCCTCGAGGTAGGGCCCGCCGTTCACACCATCGACGCGCGCTGGCTCATGGCCTACGCGGCCGCCGTCGGCGTGGAAGACCCGCGGTACTTCGACACGCAGAGCGCGGAAGGGCCGCTCGCCCACCCGCTCTTCGCCGTGTGCTACGAGTGGCCCCTCGCCCTCGCCGTGCGCGACACGGCCATCGGTCACCACATCGCGCCCTTCGGCGTGCATGCCACGCACGCGCTCACCATCCACCGCCCGCCGCGCGCGGGCGAGACGCTGCATACCACGGCACGCGTGATCGCCACCGCGCCGCGCCGCGCCGGCACTCTCGTCACCGTGCGCTTCACCACGCGCGATGCGGGCGGCGCCGCCGTCACCACCACGGACTACGGCTCCGTGTACCGCGGCGTCACGCTCGCAGAGGCGCCCGCGCCGGCACCTCGACCAGACCCGTCCGACTCCGCCATGGACATCGCGTGGCAGGAACCCGTCGAGATCGCAGCCGGCACCGCGCACGTCTACACGGAGTGCGCACGCATCTGGAATCCGATCCACTCGTATATCTCGGCCGCGCGCGCGGCGGGGCTGCCCGACATCATCCTGCA
>JBKKCN010000085.1:0-6225 GCA_046712525.1 Candidatus Rokuibacteriota bacterium | reverse complement strand
CTATATATACGCCGCCGGGGACGGTAATGGTGGTCCGGCTGCCTTCGCACTCTTCTCGACGACCGCCGACGGGGGATTCTCTGCGGAGATCAACGATAGCAACGGCTTACGCTCCTTTTCCGCTGGTAACCACATCACACTGAGTCTTAGCGCTGCTATACCTGGCGCTGGCGGTCCCTTCCTTGCGGCGCTTCTGGCGGACTCGAATGGGGGAGCGAATGTCGATTTTCTCAGCACTGCCACCTTGACCGGGGCCGACTTGCTGCCAGGTGCGACCCTGACGCTCGATACCGGCCAGGTATTTCAGTCGCCACTGGCGGTTCCTGAGCCCGGCACCCTCGTCCTGCTTGCGATAGGACTCGCCGGATTAGCTGCCGGAAGACGCCGCAGGACGGCTTAATCTTTGCCTGGGGCTGATGACGGGCCTGAGGGTAGCCCAGTGGGCGCGATCGTTATAGAGCGCGCCATGGGCGCCCTCGCGCTCGAACACGACGCGCAGCGCCTCATGGTCGCGGCGACGCTTTCGCTTCCGTGGCGCAATTCCGCGTGATGACGCGCTTGGCGGCGGCGTCGACGATGACGATCGTGGTCAGCCACTGCTCCGGCACCAAGGCGAGCCACTGATGCCGACTGCCGTCGAGGTGTAGTCAGCCGTGGAGCAGGAAGTCCCCGTTGTCGCGGCACATCACGCGGAAGTCCTCCGCCGCCACGCCCTCGGCGTGCAGCGCCTGCACGAACTGCCGGTAGCCCTCTGCCGGCATCGGGTTGTGCGCCTGGCCGCCGTCGGACGAGATGACGAAGCGCGCGGGCCCGATCGTCTTCATGCAATGCGCGATGGTGGCGGCGGTGGTGAAGGACCACTTCGGGGTGATGGAGCAGAACACGAACTCGATGCGGACGTCGGGGCGCGCGAGGGATTGGACCTGCGCCAACGTGAGGCCGGGTGCCTTGTCGAACGGATGCGTGACGATGAGCTTGCGAAACCCCTGCGCCTCCGCTTCCTCGACGAGGGCGCGGATCTCCTCGAAGGACACGTGACCGGTGGCGAGAGCGGCGCCCCGCTCCTTCACCAGCGCCATGATCTGCCGCGCCTCGTCGATCAATCGCCCGTCGCGCAGGAGGCTGATGCCTTCTGACGTCGTTTCCAGCCCGCTCGACTGGGCGTCGAAGCTGCCGCCGAAGCCGAAGTTGGCCCGGTGGCATGCGGCATCGAGGGTGGGCATCCAGACGATGCGCGCGCCCATGCGCAGCGCGACGTCCACCGCCGCCGGATTGATGCCGCCCACGTAACAGTTCAGGACGAGGCCGCCGTACACCTTCATACGGCCGGCCGCCGGCGTCGCGAGCTGTGCGCGCGAGGCGGTGGACTCGAAGTGGTTCTTCATCACGACGCCCGCGAAGCCATGGGCCGCGGCGTCCGCCACCATCCGCACGTCGTCAGCGATGCGCGGGAAGAGGTCGGGCGAGGAGTGCACGTGCAGGTCGTAGGCGCCGTCGATGTCGATCACTGGCCCGCCGTCTGCTTGCGGCCGACGAGCGCGGAGCCGTCACCCTGGTAGACGTAGCGGAAGGTCAGGCAGCCTGGCTCCGCGCGCGCGCAGTAGTAGCTGAGGAGCTCGATCTTCGCGTAGCGGCCGTCCGCCGTGCGCACCGCCCACACGTGCGGCTTGGGGCTCAGCACGTGTGAGAAGAAGCCGTAGCGGTACCAGTACGCGATGGCCGGGTTGCGCGGGTCAGGATTGCGCTCGTTCGGCTGGTAGCCCGTCTGCGGCACCGCGTGCACCTCGTCGAACCGCACCGGCCCCAGATCGACGATGCCTCCTGTGCCGGAATACTGCGGACCGCCGTTGGCGAGGATCTGGTAGCGCCGGAACGCGAGGTCCCAGTCGGCGGCGCCCCCGCCGTCGATCACGCTGCCGAGCCTGAACGAGAAGTATCGCCACGCCTCCGGGTCGGTGGCGTCCACGGTGTAGAGCAGCGGCCCCACGAGGGCGCGACCGGCGTCGGTCGCCATCGGCGGCGTGGGAGCGTACGTCGGTACCGAGGGCTGGCGCAGCGTGAGCGCGACGAGGACGGCGGAGACGCCGATGAGCGCGGCCACGGCAACGATCGGCGCCCACCGGCGGGCAGGCGCCACACCACCACTCACGTCAGAAGTGCTCGAAGGCCGCCGGCTTCTGGTCCATGCTCACGCGCAGCGAGGCCATGAAGACCAGGTAGGGATGGGCGCCGAGCGCGATGAGCCCGTCGCGCTCGAAGGCACGCAGCGACTCCCGCGCCTGCTTGTCGAGCCCAAGCTCCTCCATCGCCGCCTCGCGATCAGCCAGGAAGCGGGTACGGAAGGCAGGGTCGGACTTGATGAGATACAGGCACCGGTTGAGCGGATAGGCGCTCGCGGGCGGAAAGAAGTAGTGCGCCTCGTTCATGGCGCCACCGGCCACGTGACCACGGCGTTGCCGTGATGCCACGACGGCTCGTAGCAGTCGACGGCGGCGCGCGCATCCCCCATCGCCCCCAGCAGCGTGATCCACGTGCGGAACTCCACGTTGCCGGCCTTGTCGAGCTCGTCACCCGTGAGCCGCGCCGTTTCCGCGCCGCGTCCGTCCGTGAGCGTGGCGAGCATCTGGCGGTCCCAGTCGTAGTCGGGCGAGGCGTAGCGGTCGGTGCCCGGGTAGTGGGACATGCCGCCGGAGGCCATCAGCGCCACCCGCTCGGGCCGCGCGTCGAGAATCTGCCGCAGAGCGCGTCCCCACGCGTAGCACCGCCGCGGCGTGGGCTGCGGAGGCAGGTAGACGTTCACGTAGAGCGGCACGATGGGCACCGCGGGTGCGGGCAGCGTGAAATGCAGCGGCACGTAGAAGGCGTAGTCGAGACGCAGGTCCTGGCTGTACACGAGGTCGAACTCCCGCTCGATCCCCTGCTCGAGGATGGCGCGCGCGAGCGGCTCGTGGACGGGAAACGTGTATGTGTAGGAGCCGAACTGTCCCGACACGCTCGAGCCCGCGTAGACAGCGAAGGCGGGAACGGCGTTGAGGAAGAAGCCCTCGATGTGGTCGCCGCCGATGACGCAGATGGCGTCCGGCCGCGCCGCCGTCAGCAGACGCTTCACGCGGCCGTAGGCGGCGTGCACGCGCAGCACGAGGTCACGGTCTTCCGTTTCCGGCCGCACGAGCAGCTGCGGCGTGTGAGGACAGGCGACGGCGGCCACCAGCGGCATCGGCGCGCTTCCTAGGAGAGGTGCCGGCGGGCGAGCCCCGACGCGTACGAGTCGAGCAGCGTATGCATCTCGCGCATCGCTGCCTCCGCCGCCCGGCGATCCTCGGGCGTGCGGAGATGCTTGAGGATGGTCTTCTTCGTCTCGCCCGCCTCTTCCTTCTCGATGGCCTCGTGCACCGTGTAGTTCATGGCGCCCCACTCCGGCCGCACGCCGTAATGCTGCACGAGCGCCTTGCCCACCGTCTGCGCCATCTCGACCACTTCTTCCTCGAGGAGCGCGGTGGCGCACAGTGAGGCGTTCCAGGGCGTGTCGTGGGCGAGGCGGCGGAAGAAGTCGACGATGGCCGCCATCTCGGGCACGGGCACGATGGTGTCGTACACGGCGCGCGCGTAGCCGAGGTCGTCGCCGATGCGGCGGAAGAGCTCGTCGTGATCCGGCGTGCCACCCACTTGGTCCTCGAAGTAACCGAGGTCCTCCACGAGCAGGTGGCGGGCGCAGTCCTTGCGAACCTCGAGGTCCTCGCAGCGCGTGTGGATGCCGCTGAAGATGCGCGGGAACCACGCGATAAGCAGGTAGTGCTGGGCGATGTGGCCCCACACCTGCTCGCGCGTGAGCGAGCCGGAGGCGAAGCGCTTGAAGTATTCCGAGCCCCGGAACGGGCTCTGGGCCAGCAGCTCCGCCGTGAGCCCTTCGTACCACTCCTCGGTCGTCATGCCGGATCCTCCATGAACGGGCTGAGTGCTGATACTATCGCGGCCCATGGAATATCGCGAGTTCGGACGGACCGGCCTCAAAGTCTCGACGCTCGGCTTCGGCTGCGGCAACGTCGGGGGCCTCCTCATCCGGGGCACCCCGGCCGAGCGCGAGCGCGCCGTCGCGCGCGGCATCGAGCTGGGCATCAACTATTTCGACACGGCGCCCATCTACGGCGACGGCCAATCGGAGACCAACCTCGGCCAGGCCCTCCGGGCCCTCAAGGCGCGCGTGCACGTGGGCACCAAGGTGCGGGTGCCGCCCGTCGCCGCCGCCGAGCTGGCCGCCGCCGTCAACCGCGGCCTCGAGGAAAGCCTGGGCCGGCTCGGCATGGAGCGCGTCGACCTGCTGCAGCTGCACACTCCCATCACGCGCGAGCGCAGCGGCCGTACGGTGTCCGCGGCGGACGTGCGCGATGCCATCGTCCCCGCGCTCGCCCGGCTCGCGGAGCAGGGCAAGATCGGCTTCTTCGGCATCACCGCCCTCGGCGACACCGCTGCGGTGCTGGAGACGGTCGACGCCGGCAAGATCCACACCGCCCAGGTCTGCTACAACCTCCTGAATCCCAGCGCGGGCCACCCGCTGCCGCCGGGCTTCCCCGCGCAGGACTTCGAGCGGCTGCTCGCACGCTGCGCCAGGCAGCGCGTGGGCGTGATCGTCATCCGCGCGCTCGCGGGCGGCGCCCTGAGCGGCGCCGACACGCGCCATCCGGTGGCCTCGCCCAGCGTCGATCCCATCGCCTCGAGTCCGGACTACGCGGTCGACGCGCGCCACGCGCGGATGCTCGGCGCGCTCGTCGACGAGGGGCACGTCAAGGATCTCGTGGAGGCGTCGCTGCGCTTCGCGGTGAGCAACGACACCGTGTCCACCGTGCTCCTCGGCTACTCGAGTCTCGAGCAGCTGGAGTACGCCGCCGCCTGCGTCGCGCGCGGACCGCTGCCGGCGGCGGCCCTCGCCCGCCTGCCCGCGCTGTGGGCCGGCATCGCGGGAGCGCGCGCTTGACGGACGGCCCACCATCGTCCTAGGCTCCTTGAAAGCCCGCAGGAGGCGAGTGCCGTGGCCCTGACATTCCGCAAGCTCCATCCCCGCTTCGTCGCCGAAGTGAGTCCCATCGACCTGCGCCGGGTCCACGATGCGGAGACGCTCGCCCAGATCCGCGAAGGCATGGACGAGTACGCCGTGCTCGTCTTCCGCGATCAGACGTTCTCCGACGAGGAGCACCTCGCGTTCGCCCAGCGTCTCGACGGCCGGCTCCATACCAAGCTGGGCATCAGCGCCCTGCAGAAGAACCGCTTCGGCAACGAAGCGCTCGGCGACATCTCGAATCTCGACGAGAACGGCGAGGTCATGAAGTCCGACAACCGCCGTCGCATGTACGGCCTCGGCAACCGCCTCTGGCACACGGATGCCTCGTTCCAGGACCCGCCCGGCCGCTACTCGATGCTGTCGGCGAAGGTGGTCCCGCCCGTCCCCGCCGATACCGAGTACGCCGACATGCGCGCCGCCTACGACGCGCTCGAGGCGGAGATCAAGGCCTCGCTCGAAGGGTTGCGCGTGCACCACTCCATCGCGCACTCCCGCCAGACGCTCGGCTTCGAGTTCTCCAAGGACGAGGCGGAGGCCCTCAAGGGCGCCATCCATCCGCTCGTGCGCACGATCCCGCGCTCGAACCGCAAGTCGCTCTACGTCGCCTCCCACGCCTCGCGGATCATCGACTGGCCCGTCCCGGAGGGGCGCCTTCTCCTGCGTGACCTGATGGAGCACGCCACGCAGCCGGAATTCGTCTACCGTCACTCCTGGCGCGTCGCTGACCTCGTCATCTGGGACAACCGCGCCACCATGCACCGCGGCAAGCCCTTCGACGACACCAAGTACCGCCGCGAGCTGCGCCGCGTGACCACGCTGGACATCGAGGAGCCGGCGGGGACTGCACCCCGCGGGTAGCCAGCCTCCCGTTGGCGAAACGACGCGCTGCCCGAAGGTCGCCCGCGGTGACCGCCGCGCGCGGTCTGCTGTTCATCGTCTCGCCGAAACGTCCGGACCTCAAAGAGGCGCTCCACGCCGCCTTGCTCCGCGAGCGCGGCGTCGAGGTCATCTACGACCGTCGCTTCGGCCTCCCTACGCGTGATGATCGGCCTCGCGGCGACCGCCGTCGGCGCAAGCAGATCGACGACGAGATCGCGGAGTACGGCTGGGCCATCGTGACTATCGAGTAGGGGGGCCTCGACCGGGCCCCCCTAGCCCCCCGACGCTCG
>JBKKCN010000084.1:0-5201 GCA_046712525.1 Candidatus Rokuibacteriota bacterium | reverse complement strand
CGGCGAAGCCGCGGTGCTCCTCGATCCCCCCGCCGGGCGGCCATGGTTCAGATGGTCGTCTCTCGAGCGTGCTACCGTCGGGGCATGGCGCATATTCCTGAGAAGCTGATCGAGGATACGGCGCGGGAGCTCATGTCGCGGGCGGCGATCGATATTCCGGCGGATTACAGAGCGGGAGTGGCGCTGGCGCGTGAGCGGGAGCGCAACAAGCTTGCGCGCTTCGTGCTCACCGAGATGGAGCGAAACTGGGACGTCGCCACCGCCGACCGCCGGCCGATGTGCGCCGACACCGGCCTGCCGCGCTATTACGTGCGCGCCGGCAACGAGGCGGTGGTGGAGGGCGGGTTCGTCGCCCTCGAGCGTGCCCTGCGGCGCGCCACCGCCGACGCCACCGCCGCCATCCCGCTGCGCCCGAACCGGGTGCACCCGCTCACACGCGTGGACCACAACAACAACGTAGGCGTCCACGCCCCCGAGGTCACCTACGCCTTCGAGCCCGGCGCGGACTGGATCGACATCACCACGGTGCACAAGGGCGGGCTCTTCGGGACGGATTACCGGATGCTGTTTCCCGCCGACGGCGTGGGCGGCATCAAGCGCTTCTTCATCGACACCCTGGTGCAGTTCGGCAAGCGCGGGCTCGCCTGCCAGCCGGCCATCGTCGGCGTCGGCATCGGCGGCGCCAAGGACACATGTGTACGCCTCGGCAAGGAGGCCGCGTGCCTGCGGGCGGTGGGAAGCCGCAACCCCGACCCGGATCTGGCGCGCCTGGAGGAAGAGCTCACCGCGCTCGGCAACTACGTCGGCATCGGAGCCATGGGATTCGTCGGCACCTCGCTCGTGGTGGCGACGCACGTGGAGATCGCGTACTCACACACGGGGGGCATGCCCGTCGCCATGCACTCCTTCTGCCTGTCGTCCCGCCGCGCCACCGCCCGCCTCCACCCCGACGGGCGCGTGGAGTTTCGCGGCGATCCGCAATGGTTCACCGACTACTACCGTCGCGAGGGGCTGGGATGAGCGCACCCCGTCGTCTGGACGAGGTGGCGATGGACGAGGTGCACCTCACGACGCCCATCGGCGAAGAGGACATCGCGCGCCTGAAGCTCGGCGACGTCGTGTACGTGAGCGGTGCCATCTATACGGCGCGGGAAGGCGTGTACCGCAAGGTCGTCGACAAGGGCGCCGGCTTGCCGGCGGCCGTGAAGGCGTTGACGAACGTCAACTTCCACTGCTCGCCGGCGGCGAGTGTGAGAGCGGACGGCACCTATGCCGTGGAAGCGGTCACCGCCACCGCGAGCTTCCGCTTCGGCAAGTCCATGAGCCGCTGGTTCGAGGCCTCGGGCGCGCGCGTGATCGTGGGCAAGGCCGGGCTCACGGAGCTCGCCTATCGCGAGTGGTTCGTGCCGTATGGCGCCGTCTACCTGACCACCGTCGGCTACGGCATGGGCGCCGCGTACGGGCAGTGCATCAAGCGCGTGATCGACGTGCACTGGCTCGAGGAGCTCGGGATCGCGCAGGCACTCTGGGTGCTCGAGGTCGACCGACTGGGACCCTTCCTCGTGGAGGGTGACCGCGAGGGGCACAGCCTGTTCGAGCTCGCCAACCGGGAGATCAATGTGCGTCTGGCCGAGGTGTATGAGGGGCTGCCGCCGTTCGCGATGCGGCGCTTTGGCGAGGTCACGTCGCGGCTCGACGAAGTCGTGTAGTCACACCCTCGCTCGGGCGGCGCGGCGGCCCGGGCTTCGGGATCCCGGCGACCACGTGGATGGTGGCCGAATCGGACCGGGTGGCTGGGCTCCATCGACAGGCCGATGTGCGGTCCTGGTCGAGAGGGAAACGGGTCCCGGGATCCCGAAGGCCGGTCCGACGAGTCCTGCTGGGGCGCGTCGCATACTGGGCACGGATCGAACGATGTATTTGGGGGAGGGCCATGACCTCGTTGCGGTCGCGCATCGCGCTGGGCGCTCTCGTCTTCTTTGCTGCGCTCGGTCCCCTTTCGGCGAGTGGGCAGGCGTTGCGGGTGGGGCAGGCGGCGCCGGAGATTGCGGGGGAGCGGTGGATCAATAGCGCGCCGTTGACGATGCAGGGGCTGCGCGGGCGTGTGGTGGCCGTCGAGTTCTGGACGTATGGCTGATACAACTGCAAGAACGTGATCCCGCAGTTGCGGGACTGGCACCAGCGCTTTCAGAAAGCCGGGCTCACCATCGTCGGTGTGCACAGCCCGGAGTTCACCTGGGAGCAGCCGTACGACAAGGTCGTGGAGGCTACCCGGAAGCTCGACGTGCGCTATCCCGTGGTGCAGGACAACGACTTCGTCATCTGGAAACGGTACGGCGTACGTGCGTGGCCGACACGCTTGCTCGTGGACAGAAAAGGCGTCGTCCGCTATCGCCACATCGGTGAGGGAGCCTACGAGGAGACGGAGCGCTTGATCCGTCTCCTGCTCGCAGAGGGGGCGTGACCCGTGAGAGTCTTGACGCAGGGAGGATGCGAATGCGCCTGAAGTATTCCGACGTCACCGACGAGACGCTCTACCTCAACCGGCGCGCCTTCATGGTGGGCGCCGCCGCCCTCGCCGTGACCGGCTGCAACGCGGCGGAGGAAGCCGGCGCCGCCGCGCCGCCCGCGGGGGCGCCGCTCAAGGCCGCGCGCAACGCGCAGCTCAGCGTGACGGACACGCCCACGAAGTTCGCGGACGCGACCACCTACAACAACTTCTACGAGTTCGGCGTGAACAAGGACGACCCCGCGCGCCTCGCCGCCTCCCTGAAGCCGCGCCCGTGGGCGGTGGACATCGACGGTCTCGTCGCCAAGCCCCGCAAGCTCGACATCGACGACCTCCTCAAAGTGGCGCCGCTCGAGGAGCGCGTGTATGCGCTGCGCTGCGTGGAGGGGTGGTCGATGGTGATCCCGTGGATCGGCTTTCCGCTGTCGGCGCTGCTCAAGCAGGTGATGCTCCTCGGGACGGCGAAGTACGTCGAGTTCACCACGCTGAAGGATCCCGCCCAGTTCCCGGGGCAGCGCTCCGGGCTCTTCGGCGGCAGCCTCGACTGGCCGTACACGGAAGGGCTGCGCCTGGACGAGGCGATGCATGCGCTCACGCTGCTGACGGTGGGGATGTACGGCCAGGTGCTGCCAAACCAGAACGGCGCGCCCGTGCGCGTGGTCATCCCGTGGAAGTACGGATTCAAGAGCAGCAAGTCGATCGTCCGCGTGCGCTTCACCGCCGAGGAGCCAAAGACGGCGTGGAACAAGGCGGCGCCGAACGAGTACGGCTTTTACTCGAACGTCAATCCCGCCGTGGATCATCCGCGCTGGAGCCAGGCGACCGAGCGCCGCATCGGCGAGTTCCGCCGCCGCGCCACGCTGCCCTTCAACGGCTACGGCGACCAGGTGGCCTCGCTCTACGCCGGGATGGACCTCAAGAAGTCCTACTAGGCGCGGCAGGCGGGCCGCACGCGTGGGGAGATCGGTTCGCATCGCGGTCAAGAGCGTGGTGTGGGTGGCGTGCCTCCTGCCGCTGGCGTGCCTGCTGTACTGGTTCTGGACGGACGATCTCACCGCGAATCCCATCGACTTCATCACCGACACGCTGGGCGATTGGGCGCTGCGGTTCCTGCTCGCAAGCCTCACGTTGACGCCGTTGCGGCTGATGACGGGCATGGCGTGGCAGATGACGCTGCGGCGGCTGCTGGGTCTGTTCGCGTTCTTCTACGTCGCGCTGCATTTCGGAGTCTGGATCGGCCTCGATCACTTCTTCGCCTGGCGCCAGATGGGCGCCGACATCGTCAAGCGTCCCTACATCACGGTGGGTGTCGCCGCCTTCAGCCTCCTCCTGCCTCTGGCCGCCACATCGACCACGGGCATGATCAAGCGCATGGGCGGCCTCAACTGGCGGCGCCTCCACCGCCTCGTCTATGTCGCGGCCACCCTCGCCGTGCTGCACTACATCTGGCTCGCAAAAAAAGTCCTCCTCGCCCCCTGGATCTACGCCGCCATCCTCGCCCTCCTCCTCGGAATCCGCCTCTGGGAAGCCGCCCGCAAACACGCAGCAAAACGCCACGCGACGCCGCCCGCGCCCCGCGCCGCCCCCGCTGCGCGCCCCGACTGATCTCCGCACGACACTCGACAGCCGTCGCCCTCGACGTTTCGAGGAGTGCGGCCGCTTTGCGGCGGCACTGCCGAGCGCGGGGGGCTTGGGGGGCCCTTCGAGGCCCCCAATGTAGTCAGTCGCCCAGCCGCCCTCGGTCCGATTCGAGCGCCGTCCACGTGGTCGCCGGCACCCTGCACGCCGCCCCGCGTCCGCCGCACGCGATCGGCTGACGATGACGCCGGAGTTTTGATAGGCTGCCGGGTGACCGTGCGATCGATGCCTCGGCTGTCGCTCATCGTCGTCGCGCTCTTCGTGGCCGCCTGTGCCGGAGTCGGCACGCGCGCGGGCGCGCCCGTGGCCGGGCCCACGCGCGAGGTGCTGCCGAACGGTGTCGTCCTCATCGTGCAGGAGCATCGCGCCGGTGATGTGGTGGCGCTGCAGCTGTGGATGCGCGTGGGGGGCCGCGACGAGTCGGCGGACGAGCTGGGCCTCTCGCATTACCTCGAGCACATGCTCTTCAAGGGCACGCCCACCCGGCCCCCGGGCTCGATCGACAAGCTCATCGAAGGTATCGGCGGAAGCAGCAACGCCTTTACCTCGTACGACTACACCCACTACGACGTCGTGGTGCCCGCCGCGAAGCTCGGCGTGGCCGTCGAGCTGCTCGCCGACATTGCGGTCAACGCCGCCTTCGTGCGTGAGGAGCTGGAGAGCGAGAAGAAGGTGGTCTTCGAGGAGATGAAGCTGACCGAGGACGACACGGACCGGTTTCTTTCCCGCCGGCTGTCGGAAGTCGCGTACGGCCCGCATCCGTACGGGCGGCCGATCCTGGGCCCCCCCGCCCTGGTGCAGGGGCTGACCCGCGAGCGACTCGACGCGTACTACAAAAAACAATATGTGCCGCGCAACATGGCGCTCGTCGTCGTGGGCGCCGTGGAGCCCGCGCAGGCGCGCCGGGTGGCGGCGGCCGCTTTTGGCGCCATCACCGGCCCTGCTCCCGCGCGGCGGGCGCCGGCGCCGCCGCCGCGCGTGGCCGCCGGCCGTCGTGTCGACATTAGTCGCACCGAGCAGCAGGCGTACCTCGGTCTCGCCTGGCACACCCCCG
>JBKKCN010000083.1:0-8573 GCA_046712525.1 Candidatus Rokuibacteriota bacterium | reverse complement strand
GGCATAGCGGAAGATCGGGCTCGCCTCGTTCGTCTCGATGGCCCCGTAGGCGGGCAGCATGGTGCGGCGGAAGTCGGAGAGGAGAAGGTGATGCAGCTTTTCCTGCTTGGAGAACGCTTCGAGCGTCGCGGCATGGTCGGCACTAACGCCCACGACCTGGGCGCCGGCGGCTTCGAACTGGGGAATGATCCCGTCGAAGCCACGGATCTCCTTCGTTCAGGTGCCGGTGAAAGCCTGGATGAAGGTGTAAAGCACGACGGGCCCCTTGGCCGTCAGCTCGGAAAGCTTGACGGGCTTGTTGCCGGGGCCCGTGAGTGTGAACTCCGGAGCCTTGTCGCCCACCTCGAGCGCGGCGGCGGCGCCGGCGAAGAGCGCGAGGAAGGCGAGGGCGAGGACAAGGGCAACCGCTCGCTGGTGACGGGGCATACGACCTCTTTGGGTTATGCGTCCAAACGTCCGGGCGCTGCCGATGGTTCCCACGCTACTTTTTCCCCGTGAGCTCGCGCCGCACGAGGGCAGCGCCGGCAGCGAGCGCCGTGATCTTCTGGTTGCACATGTAGCGCGGCGACCAGCCGAAGCCGCAGTCGGGGTTCAGCGTCAGCTTGTCCGCGGGGCAGACTTGCAGCACCCGGCGAATGCGCTGGGCCACGCTGTCCGCAGTCTCCTCCTGGAAGCCTTTCACGTCCACCACTCCCGCCCCGAGCCCGCGCCCGTCGCCGTATTTCTGCCACAGGTCGACCTCGGCCAGCTCGCGGCCGGCGAACTCCAGCACGAACTGATCCGCGCGGGCCTTGAGCGCGCCCGGGAAGTAGGGCGCGTACGTCCGCGGAAAACGGGAGCGGCCGAAGCGGTTACCGAAGCAGATGTGAAAGCCGAGGGTGGCCTTGACGCCGTCCGTGGCCAGGTTGAACAGCCGCGCCATCTCTTCGCCCGAGACGTTGCCACGCGCAGGCTCGTCGAGCTGGATCCAGGTGGCGCCCGCGGCCACCAACCCTTTGAGCTCCTCGTTGATCACTTCCGCGAAGCGCTCCGCCACGTCCACCACGCCCTTGTAGACCTTGCCCGGATGGATGCGCGAGCCGAAGGTGAGCGGACCCGCGCACGTGGCCTTCACGTGGCGAGTGGTATGCGACTTCAGGTATTCGAACTCCTTCACGATACCGAGCCCGCTCGCGGGCGGCTCGATGCGCCCGACGGCCTCGTACCGCGTCTGCTGGTCGTAGCCCCACGGGCCCACCTTGCGGCGGACGGGCAGGGGCTGGATGTTCTTGATGATGCGGTAGTACGAGTCGACGTAACCGTCGAGGCGCCGCACCTCGCCGTCGGTGATGACGTCGATGCCTGCGCGCTCCATGTCGCGGATGGCGGTGTCGGCGGCGTCGTCGAACATCTCCTCGAGGTCGCCAGGGCCGGCATCGCCCGCCTCGAACGCCTTCACGAGCGTGAACCACCACGACGGTTTGCCATGCGAGCCCACCACGGTGGTGGGCAGGATCGGTAGATTCACAGAGCGCCTCCGATGATGCGTGTGACGTTGTGGTCCCGGGCCGCGTCCGCGCGAGTCCCCGAGAAGATGATCTCACCCCGCTCGATGACGTACAGGCGGCTGGTGAGCTCCGGCACGTGGTGGATATTGGATTCGGCAACGAGGATGGCCGCCCCCAGCCGCGCGATGGCGGCGATGGAATCGGTGAGGGCGGGGATGATCGCGGGCGACAGCCCCTCGAACGGCTCGTCGAGCAGGAAAAGCTCGGGATCGAGGGCGAGGGCGCGCGCGATGGACAGCATCTTGCGCTCGCCCCCCGAGAGCTGGGCGCCGCCGCGCGCGGCGTAGTCGCGCAGCCGGGGGAAGACCTCGTAGGCCAGGCGCACGCGCTCCGCGGCGGAGCGCGCGGTGAAGGGCCGCGTCCACGTCGCCATCTCGATATTCTCCGCCACCGTGAGGTCCGCGAAGATCCCGCTCTCCTCGGGCGCGTACCCGATGCCGCGCCCCGCCATGCCGTGCGTGGGCCGTCCCGCGATGGACTCGCCCTTGAACGTGATGGCGCCCGCGGAGGGGTGCAGGTAACCCATGATCGTGCGCAGCGTGGTGGTCTTGCCGGCCCCGTTGCGTCCGACCAGGCACACGAGCTCGCCCGCGGCCACCTCGAGCGTGACCCGCCGGAGGATCCGGCTCGCCTGGATGGACACGTCGACGCCGTCGAGGGCGAGCGTCATCGCGGCGGCCGTCCGATCACGGTGGCCACCACGCGCTCGTCGCGCCGGATGGCGTCGGGCGTGGCGTCGGCGAGGATCGTGCCCTGGTGGAGCGCGACGATGCGGTGGGAGTAGGCGAAGACGATGTCCATGTCGTGCTCGACCTGGATGATCGCCTTCACGCCGATGCGCCGCGCCGCCTGCACGAGCGTTTCCATGATGGTGGTCTTGTCCCGCGTGCTCACGCCGCTCGTGGGCTCGTCCATCAGGATCACGTCGGGATTGAGCGCGAACGCGCTCGCCACGTCGAGCAGCTTCTTGTCGCCCTGGGGCAGCGTGCGCGCCAGCCGCCCGAGCGCGGGCAGGAGACCGAAGAGCTCGGCGACCCGCGCCACTTCGTCGGACACCTGTCTGTCCGCGCCGAGCGAGGCGAACAGCCGCGCGCCGCGCCCGAGACGCGATATCACGGCCACCGCGATCGTCTCCGCCACCGTGAGGCCGGGAAAGATGTTCACGAGCTGGAAGGAGCGCGCCATCCCCAGGCGCGCCAGGCGTACGGGGCCGATGCCCGCGACATCCGCGCCTTTGAAGCGCACGGTGCCGCTGGTGGGACGAAGCAGCCCCGTGAGGACGTTGACGAGCGTGGTCTTGCCGGCGCCGTTGGGGCCGATGATCGACACGAACTCGCCGTCGCCCACGGACAGGCTCACGCCGTCGAGCGCGCAGTACTCCCCGTACAGCTTGCGCACGTTCGACGCCTCCAGCAGCGTCATGCCGCCACGCGCCGCCACGTGAGCAGGCCGAGCAGGCCGCGGGGGAAGAAGATGACGACGACGGCCAGAAGAGCGCCGAAGACGAAACGCCAGTACGGCGTCACGGACATGACGGCGTCCTGGAGCAGGATGAAGACGAAGGGGCCGAGAATCGGTCCGAAGAAATTGTCGAACCCCCCGAGGAGCAGCATGAAAACCAGGTTCCCCGAATGAGTCCAATAAGCGAGATGGGGGTCGGCGAGGCCGGTGGGCACGCCGAGGAGCACGCCTCCAATTGAACCGAAGACGGCGGCGATCACGAAGGCGTAGAAGCGGTAGCGCTTCACGCTCACGCCGAGGTACTGCGCCTTGTCGGGATTCTCGCGGATGGAACGCAGGCAGAGGCCGAAGGGCGAGCGCACGACGCGCAGCATCACGACGCCGGCCACCACGAGCAGCGCGAGCGCGTAGTAATAGAAGGGCCCCGTCAGGAACTGGACTTTATCCAGACCCAGCATCGGCTGGCCCAGCAGCACCGGGCGCAGCACGCGCATGCCCTCGTCGCCGCCGGTGAGGTGATAGAACTTGCCGAGGAAGGAGTAGAAGAGCATGCCGAAGGCGAGCGTGAGCATGCCGAAGTAGATCTTCACGTAGCTCACCGCGAGCAGCCCGATGGGCACCGCCACCACCGCCGCCACCGCCGCCGCCGCGAGGAGGATGAGCTCCATCTGGAGGACCTTCATCTCGCTCGTGAGCCAGGCCGCCGTGTAGGCGCCGAGCGCCACGAAGAGCGCGTGGCCGAAGGACAGCAGTCCCGTGTAGCCGAAGAGCAGGTTGAGGCCGAGGAGCGCGATGCCGTAGCCGAAGGCGGGCAGCATGAGCGTCGTCGTGTAGGGCCGGCCCGCGAACGGGAGCAGCAGGAGGGCGACGCACGCGAGGGCGAGCGCCACGCGCGCCATCACGCCGTGGCCCTCGCGAACAGTCCCGCCGGGCGCGCCACGAGGACGGCGATGACGATCACGTAGATGGCGAGGATCTCGACTTCCGGATAGACGGCGATGGCCACCGCTTTCAGCACGCCCACGATGAGCGCGCCCACGAAGGCGCCGCGCATGCTGCCGAGGCCGCCGATGACGACCACCGCGAAGGCCTCCACGATGAGGTCGATGCCCATCTCGTTCACGGCGGCGGTGGCGGGGATGACGAGGGCGCCCCCCACCGTGCCGAGGGCGACCCCGATGGTGAAGACGCGGCTGTACACGCGCGACATGTTCACCCCGAGCGCCTCGCTCATCTCGCGGTTCTCCGCGGTGGCCCGCACGATGCGCCCGAAGCGCGTGCGCCCGAGGATCCAGCCCATGAGGGCGGCGATAGCGCCGCCGGCGGCGATCACCACGAGGTTGTACGTGGGCACCGTCACGCGGCCGAAGCGGATCTGCCCGTAGGCGAGATAGACGTTGCCGAGCTGGTGGGGCGCGGTGCCCCATACGAAGCGGATGACGTCTTCGAACATCAGCACGAGGGCGAAGGTGAGCAGGAGCTGGAAGCTCTCGTCGCGCCCGTAGATCGTCCGGAGAATGCGCTCCACCACGGGGCCGATGGCGGCGAGGGCCACGCCGCTGGCGACGAGGACGGCGAGGAAGAAGGGCGTGGGCACACCGGCGCCGAGCGCCCAGGTGACGGCGCTGACGCCGGTGTACGCGCCCAGCGCGTAGAACGATCCGCAGGCGAGGTTGAGGATCTTCTGCACTCCGAAGACCAGCTGCAGCCCCGCCGCCACCAGAAAGAGCACGGCGGCGTGGAAGACGCCGCCGAGAAGGATCCCGAGAAGGGTCAGACCTTCCAGCTGTTGATCCAGTCGTAGAGGCCCACGCCGGAGGGCTTCTGGATCTGCTTCGTGCTCATCGACTCCACCTGGTCGAGCGTCACGAAGTCGTGCTTGTTCTTGTGCGTGGTGAAGCCCTGGTAGTACGTGGCCTCCATGATGTGATCCTCACGGTAGCGACGCGGCCCGGAGATCGACTCCACCTCCACGCCCTCCAGCGCCTGGATCACCTGGTCCACCGATGGCCACTTGCCGCCCGCCGCCTTCGCCGCGCGCTCGACGGCGGTCTTGTAGGCCACCACCGTGAAGTAGCCGTGGTCCGACTCGTAATTTGGCCACTCCTTGAACTTGTCCTGGTGCCAGCGCACGAACTCCTTCATGAGCGGGCTCGCTTTTGGATTTTCGAAGTAGAGCGAGTTGTAACCGAGGATGGCGCCTTCCGGCGTGAAGGCCTTCTTGAGCGACTCGTGCACGCCGCCGCCGGTGGTGAGCACCCACTTCGTGTTCGCGGTGAGGCCGGAGGCGTGCGCCTGCTTCATGAGGATGGGCGTGTCGCCCGCCCAGTGGCAGGAAAAGATGAGATCCGGCTTGGCCTGCTGCAGGGCGGCCACGTGCGACGTGAAATCCGTGGCGCCGAGCTTCGGCCACAGCTCACTCACGACCTGGATGTCGATGTTGTGCTTCTTCATGATGGCGAGGAAGGCCGCCCAGTTGTCGCGCCCGTAGGAATAATCCGGATTGATGCCCGCCACCGTCTTGAACTTGCCCTTCCAGTGCCGGGCCGTGATGATCGACGCCATCACCGCCTCCGCCTCGTTGTCGCACGAGCGGAAGGAGTACTTCGGCCTCGGCATCGACTCCTCGACGCCCTTCTGGGTGGTGGCGTCCCACGCGAGCCAGATCGTCTTCATCTCTTCGGCCGCGGGCCCCATGGCGAGGCCGACCCCGGTGGAGATGGCGCCCGTGACCGCGTCGACCTTGTCCTGAAGCGCGAGCTTGCGGAAGCGCTCCACGGTGTCCTTCGGGCTCGACTCTTCCTCGATGATCAGCTCGACCTTGCGGCCGAGGATGCCGCCCGCGGCGTTGATGCGGTCGGTCGCCCACTGCACCCCGCGCAGCCCCGATTCGCCCACGGGCGCGAGCACGCCGGACTTGGCCGCGAGCACGCCCATCTTCACCGGGCCCGACTGGGCGAAGGCGGGGGCGGTATCGATCCACGCGGCGGCGGCCGTCACGCCGGTGACCTTGAGGAACTGACGCCGGTTCATGCGCATGCAAAGCCTCCTGTTTTCCTGCCGTTTTACGCTTAGGCCGCCGGGGGCGGCATATTCTATAATCGCGAGGCTTCCAAGTCACTCTATGCAGGGGGCCACGTGCGGCTACGCTTCTGGGGCACCCGCGGCTCCATCGCTTCCCCCGGTGAAGCGACCTCGCGGTACGGCGGAAACACCTCCTGCGTGGAGGTGCGTGCCGACGATGGCACCGTCATCGTCCTCGACTGCGGCACCGGCGCCCGCGCCCTCGGGGTCCACCTCGCGCGCGAGGCCGCCCAGCAGCCGCTGCACCTGCACCTCTTCATCGGCCACACGCACTGGGACCACATCCAGGGCTTTCCCTTCTTCGTTCCCGCCTTCCTGCCCGGCGCCGAGCTCAACGTGTACGCGCCCCTCGGCTTCCAGCAGAGCCTCGAGGAGGCGATGGCGGGGCAGATGGAGTACTCCTACTTTCCGGTGAAGCTGCGCGACCTGCGCTCGCGCATCCACTTCACGGAGCTGGAGGAGGGCTTCTTCCGCGTGGCCGGTGTGCTGGTGGAGACGCAGTACCTCAACCACACCGCACCCACCATCGCCTACCGGATGTCATCCAACGGCGCCACCCTCGCCTACGTGACCGACCACGAGCCCTTCGCGCACACGGAAGGCACCTTCCATCATCCGGGCGACCAGCACCACGTGGGCTTCCTGCGCGGCGTGGACGTCCTCGTCCACGATGCGCAGTACAGCGAAGCCGAGTACGCGACCCGTCTCGGTTGGGGGCACTCGTCCATCGAGTACGCCACCGACGTGGCGCTGGCGGCGGGCGTGCGCCGGCTGGTTCTCTTCCACCACGACCCCACGCACGACGACGCCACCATGGACCGTCTCGAGGCGGGCGCGCAGGCGCGCGTGGCTGCCGCCTCGAGCACCCTCGACGTGGTGGCGGCGCGGGAAGGCATGGAGATCGAGGTGGCGGCCGGCCGCTCCATTCCGCCCATGGCCAGCCTCTCTGCGCTGCGGCGCCGGCTCATCGCGGGCGCGCGCGTGCTGGTGGTGAGCCCGGACGAGGCGGAAGTGCTCAGCATCGAGCAGGTGCTCGCCGAGGACGGCATCCTGTCCGTTCCCGTGCCCGACATGCGCGCCGCCATCACGCGCGGCACCGAGTATCTACCCGACCTCGCGATCGTCGACACCGGCCTGCCGCCGGGCGACGGCGTCGACCTCATCCAGTCCTTCCGCACGCACATGGGGCGGATGAACTTTCCGGTCATCCTGCTCGCCGACAAGACGGACGATGCCGCGCTGCATCGCGGGGAGGCGATCGCGACCGACTACTTCGTGAAGCCCTACAGCCCGCCCATGCTCCGCGCCCGCGTGCGCGCGTGGCTGGCGCGGACGCTCATCAGCCACAGCGAGACGGCGCCGCTGGACGACGGCGATCCCGCCCTCACGGTGAAGGGCGCGCGCGACGACGGGCAGCAGACGCGCGCCATGTTCGGCACCATGCTGGCCGCGGTGCCGCTCTTCCGCGGGTGCACACCGGCGCAGATCGCCTCCCTGGCGGCGAGCGCGACCGAAAAAGTCTATCCCGGCGGGCACGTCATCACCCGGCAGGGCGAGTCTCCAGAGCACCTATGGGTGCTGCTGTCGGGTCGGGTGCGGGTGGTGGAGGCGACCAGCGACGGGCAGGCGGAGATGCTGCTGGGCGACATCGGGCGCGCCGAGATCTTCGGTGAGCTCGGCATCCTCCGCGACCAGCCGCGCTCGGCGACGGTGATCGCGGTGGACCGCACGCACTGCCTGGTGCTGCGCCAGACGGAGTTCATCAGCGTGCTGGAGGAGTCCGCCTCGCTTGCCAACGGCCTCCTGCGCGTCGTCGCCGCGCGCCTGTACGACGCCGACCGCAAGCTCGCCCGGTACGCTCCCGACCCCCTCACGGGCCTCGCCAGCCGCCGCGCCCTCCACGAGCAGTACCGCCGCCTCGCCTCCGGCGCGCGCCGCCGCAAGACGGGGCTGTTGCTGCTCGCCCTCGACGTGGTCAACCTGAAGTCCATCAACCAGGGCTTCGGCTACGGGCTGGGCGACGAAGTGCTGCGCACGGTGGCGGACGCGCTCACGGAAGCGACCCGCACCACCGACGTGGTGACGCGCTACGGCGGCGACGAGTTCGCGGTGCTACTGCTCGACGCCGTGCCCGAGGACGTGGACGTCATCGTGTCGCGCGTGCGAGAGCGGCTCGCCGCGCTGTCGGTCCAGCGCCGTCTGCCTGTCACCGCGGACTGCTCCGCAGGCGTCGCATGGAGCCAGTCCCCACCCGACACCGTCGACGAATTCCTCCGCGAAGCCGACAAGGACATGCACGCCCGAAAGAAAGCCCGCGAAGAAACCTAGCCGCCCGGAGTATTCCCGAGCGGAGTTCGGCTTCGGGGTGCAGGCACCCGTTTCCCTCCCAAGTAGAAACGCACGAGGCGTGTCGATGGAGCCCAGCCGCCCTCGGCGCGATTCGGCCACCATCCACGTGGTGCTCGCACCCCGAAGCCGAAC
>JBKKCN010000082.1:0-3897 GCA_046712525.1 Candidatus Rokuibacteriota bacterium | reverse complement strand
CGGGCGAGACGCTGCATACCACGGCGCGCGTGATCGCCGTCGCGCCGCGCCGCGCCGGCCCCCTCGTCACCGTGCGCTTCACCCCGCGCGCTGCGGGCGGCGCCGCCGTCACCACCACGGACTACGGCTCCGTGTACCGCGGCGTCACGCTGACGGAGGCGGGCGCGCCGGCAGCTCAGCCAGAGCCGTCCGCCTCTGCGATGGACATCGCGTGGCAGGAGCGCGTCGAGATCGCGGCCGGCACCGCGCACGTCTACACGGAGTGCGCGCGCATCTGGAATCCCATCCACACGGATATCTCGGCCGCGCGCGCGGCGGGGCTGCCCGACATCATCCTGCACGGCACCGCCACCCTCGCCCTCGCCGTGTCGCGCGTGGTGACGCGCGCGGCGGCGGGCGACGGGCGCCGCGTGCGCACCGTGCAGGCGCGGTTCACCGGCATGGTGCGCCTGCCGTCCACGCTGACCGTGCGGGGCCATGCCACGCGCGGCGGCGCCATCGCCTTCGATGCGCTCGACGCCGCCGGCGCGCGCGTCCTCCAGGGAGCCCTCAGCCTATGAAGCAGATGAGCCGTCGCGAGCGCATCCAGGCCGCCGTCAATCGCCAGCCCGTCGATCGCGTGCCGTACGCGGTGTGGCGGCACTTCCCCGCCGTCGACCGCTCACCGGCGGGACTGGCGCAGGCGACGCTGCGCTTTCACGATCATTACGGCTCCGATTTCCTGAAAATCACGCCGCGCGGGGGCTACCCGGTGGAAGAGTGGGGCTGCGTGGAAGGCGACGACGTGCTGCCTACCGGAGCGCGCGCGTGCGCGCGCTGCGCCATCACGGAGGCCGGCGACTGGAAGCGCATCCGCGCCCTCGACCCCACGAGCGCGGCCGGCTACGTGGAGCAGATGGAGACGATCATCAGGCTCGGCTTCGACCGCCGCATCGGCGACGCGCCCGTGGTCCCGACGCTCTTCTCGCCGCTGTCGATCGCCAAGAAGCTGGCGATGACGCGCCTGGCCGCGGACCTGCGCGAGCATCCGGCCGCGGTCATCGGTGCGCTGGAGGCGATCACGGAGACCCAGATCCGCTTCGCGCAGGCGGCGCTGACGGAAGGCGTGTCGGGCATCTTCTACTCGATCCAGGCCGCCAGCCGCAGCCAGCATTCGGAGGAGACGTACGCTCGCTTCGGCGAGCCCTACGACCGCCAGTTCTTAGAGGCGCTCGCGGGCCGCTCGAGCCTGACCATCATCCATTGCCACGGCGACGACCTCATGTTCGACCGGCTCGCGCGTCTTCCCGGCCACGTATGGAACTGGGACGACCGCGCCACGCCGCCCACGCTTGCGCAGGCGCGCGCGATGACGTCGGGCGCGGTGCTGGGGGGACTCGACCAGTGGAGGACGCTCCGCGACGGCACTCCCGAGGAGGCGGCGAGCGAAGTGCGCGACGCCATCGCCCAGACCGACGGCGTCGGCCTCATCGTCGGGCCCGGCTGCGTGCTCGCCGCCAACACGCCGGACACCACGGTGGCTGCCGTCGTGAAAACGCTCGGCGGCCCCCTCAAGCCCATCCCCGGCCTGAAGCTGTAGCGCGTGCACGCGATCTTCGCCACCGGGTGGCAGGCCGCACCTTCGTCGGCGCTCCTGGTCCTTTCCGCCGCCCTCGCGCTCGTCGTCGCGGTGGTGATGTGGCGACGGGGCTCGACGCCCGGAGCGCGCCCGTGTTCCCTCCTCCTCGTGGCCGCCACGGAATGGGCGGCAATGGCCGCCCTCGAGCACGCCGCCGTCGATCCGGCCGCGAAGATCGCGTTCGCGAAGCTGGAGTACGCGGGGATCGTCAGTGTGGCGCCGTTGTGGCTGACGTTCGCTCTCGTCTACACCGGGCGCGTCGGCTGGCTGACGCCCGCGCGGGTGGCGTTACTGTGGGTGGTCCCGGTGCTCACGCTCGCGCTGGCGTGGACGAACGAACAGCACGGGTTGGTGTGGCCGCGGGTAACGCCACAGTCGCCCGCGCCGGGGGCACCGCTCGTGTACGGCCATGGCTCTGCCTTTTGGATCGCCGCCACCTATAACTACGTCCTGAACGCGGCGGGCGCCGTCGCGCTCGTGTCCGCCATCGTGCGACGGCGCGCGCACTACCGACGGCAGGCGGTGGCGCTCGGCGCCGGCCTCGCCGTGCCCTGGCTCGGCAACGCCGCCTATCTGCTCAACGTGCACGGGCTCGGGGGCATCGATCCCACCCCCATCGCCTTCACGATCACGGGGGTGGTCTACGCATTCGGCGTCTTCCGGCTCGGTCTCTTCGACCTCGTGCCCGTGGCCCGCGACGTACTCATCGAGAGCATGGCTGACGGCGTCCTCGTCCTCGACGGCGCCCACCGCGTCGTCGACCTCAACCCGAGCGCGCGCGAGATGCTCGGGGTGACGGAATGGCCGGCCATCGGCGCCGCCGCCGCCCGCCTCCTCGCGGCGTGTCCGCAGCTCATGGAGCGCTACGGCGAGATGTCCGAAGGCCAGGGCGAGCTGCGCATGGAGGGAGCGTCGGGTCCGCGCTACCTCGACGTGCGCATCAGCCCCCTGCGCGGAGCCGGAGGCCGCCTCGAGGGACGCCTCGTCGTCCTCAGCGACGTCACCGCGCGCAAGCGCACGGAGACCGCACTGCGGGAAAACGAGAAGCTCGCCTCGCTGGGCCAGCTCCTCGCGGGCGTGGCGCACGAGCTGAACAATCCGCTCGCGGTCATCGTCGGTCACGCCACCCTGCTGCAGCGCCACGCCACGCAGGACCCCGCCATCGTCGCCCGCGTGGAAAAGATCGCCGCCGCCGCCGAGCGTTGCCGCCGCATGGTGGAGAACTTCCTGCTCATCGCGCGTCACCGTGTGCCCTCGCGCACGGCCACCGATCTCAACCCGATCCTCCGCACAGCGCTGGACGACCTCACCTATCAGCTCGAGGCCGACGGCGTCACGCTGACGCTCGATCTCGCCGAAGCGCTGCCGCCCGTGTGGGCGGACAGCACACAGATCTACCAGGTGATCATCAATCTCCTCACGAACGCGCTCTACGCGTTGCGGCAGACGCGCGGGCCGCGGCAGCTCACCATCGCCTCCGCATATCCCGGCGACCGTCGAGTGACCTTTCGCGTGACGGATACGGGACCGGGGATTCCTGTCGCGCAGCAGGAGCATCTCTTCGAGCCCTTCTTCACGACAAAGCCGGTGGGAGCGGGCAGCGGCCTCGGGTTGTCCGTGTCCCGCGGCATCATCTCCGCGCACGGTGGCACCATCGAGGTGGCCAGCCCACCGGGGGGCGGCACCGAGTTCGTCGTCAGCCTGCCCGTGGCGGAGGCGGCCGCTCCGTCAACGCGCGCGCCCGACGTCGCGACCGCCGCCGTACGGGGCAAGCGCGTGCTCGTGGTGGAGGAAGACCCGGACATCCGGGACCTGCTCGTCGACATCCTCGTCGCTGACGGTCACCTCGTGGAGGTGGCCGCGGACGGCAGGACGGCCATGGACAAGATCGAAGGGCTGGACTTCGACGTCGTGGTGACGGACGTCAGCATGCCGCTCTTCGACACTCAGGATCTCTACCGGTCGTTCCGCGATCACCCTCACCTGCGGCGGCGCATCGTGTTCGTGACCGGGGACACGCTCGACCGCGACGCGCGCGCGCTCGTCGAAGCCACCGGCGTTCCCGTGCTCACCAAGCCCTTCGATGCCGACCTCGTCCGCAGCGTCGTGCAGCACACCCTGCGCGGGCAGGAGTGAGGGCGGCGGACGTTCGTTTCAAGCAGGTGGTCGGCCTTAATTTGCTTGCTCTACATGGGGGGGCCGCGACGGCCCCCCCAAGCCCCCCCGGCCGCGGACGTTAGCGCCGGGCGCGATACCAGTCGTAGATTTCTTCGCCGGTG
>JBKKCN010000081.1:0-2615 GCA_046712525.1 Candidatus Rokuibacteriota bacterium | reverse complement strand
CTTCAGATCCTTGGGCTCGCGGACCTCGCTGCCCTGGATCCCCTGCGCCTTCGCGAGCATCACGAAGTCGATCTCCGGCTCGCCGAGATAGACCTCGGGGTATTTCTTCTGCTTGGCCATCTCGCCGCCGAAGGTGTGGAAGTTGGTGCGCACCGTCTGGTAGTTCAGGTTGTTCCAGATGATGGTCAGGATCGGAAGGCCGTAGCGGGCCATGGTCCAGAAGCCGGAGGCGCTGTACATCACGGCGCCGTCGCCGAGGCTGCACACGCACGGGCGGTCCGGGGCGCCGAGCTGCGCCCCGACCGCTGCCCCGATGCCATACCCGAGGGAAGCGCCGAAGCTCCGGACGAGCCGCCATTGATTCTTGTCCAGGCCGAACGGCATGAGGTGGTCGGCATTCCGGAAGCTCTCGGACACGATCATGGTGTTGCCGGGCAAGACCTCGCCCGCCACGTGCGCCAGGTAGTTGGGGTGAATCGGCTTGTCCGCCGCGAGCGCCATGGCCTCGTCGTGCAGCTTGCGAATCCGCTGCTCCCCCCGCGCGCGCACGTCGGCACGCCGGCGCTCGAGGTGCGGCTGCCGGGCATCCGCGTCCTTCCACGAGGCGTTCAGGGCAGACAGCGTGTGCCGGACATTGCCCCACACGGCGATGTCGAGGGCGAACGTATTGCCGAGCTGCGACGGATCCTGGCCGACGCCGATGATGGTGCCCGCGGAGGCGAAGCGCAGGTCCGTCGCATTGCCGCGCGTGTTCTGCCGATAGCCCACGCAGCACACGACGTCATAGCCGTCCTCGGAGAGAGTCTCGACGGCGCCCGCATAGTTCGGGTGATGCACGGGGAAGCTGCCGTAGTCGAAGATGCCGGTGGCCACCGGCAGCCCGAGCCGCTCGGCCAGCGTCAGGATCTCGTCCTCCGCGCCCGCCGCCGCGATGTCCGGCCCGCAGACCAGCAAGGGCTTCTCGGCATTGAGCAGCGCGTCCCAGATCGCGCGAATCACGCTCGCGTCCGGCACCAGGCCCATGTGCGGCGCGTCCGCGGCCTGGATCAGGCCCTCCACGTTCGTGGCTTCCAGCGCGGAGCTCGCATACGCCACGTAGACGGGGCCCGTCGGGAACGTCATCGCGTCCTTGAACGCGCGGCGCGTGACGGTCGGGATCCCGCCCGCGTCCCACACTTCCCAGCGCCGCTTCGTGATGTCCTCCACGGTGCCCATCTGCGAGAAGCCCCCGCTCGCCACCAGCGCGCCGTGGTCGCCGTAAGACCCGACGTCGCGCATCGCCGCGGTGACGACCATCGGCGTGCCGTCGAAGTACGCGTTCTGGAGCTGGCCCGAGCCCTGCCGCGTTCCCGCGGCGAGGTGCACGTTGACGAAGGCGGGCTTGCGCGCGGCCTTCGCGTAGCCGTCCGCGGCCGACAGCACCAGCGACTCCGCGAGGAGCAGGATCGGCTGCACTCCCGGCACGGTCAGCAGCGCGTTGAAGAAGCCGGCCTCCGCGCTCCCGGTATTGGTGAACGCGTACGGCACGCCCTGCGCGACCAGTTGATGCACCAAGAGCTCCCCGCCCGTCCCGAACACGCGCTTCTTTTCCATGCCCCGCTCCTCGTCTGTCGCTCGTTGAATGCGTTCACATCCCGCCGTCGGACTGCACCTTCACGTCTGCTCGTTCGGCCGCCTCGAACACGGCGCCAGGCTGACGATACCCGCCGCGCCCCGTCGCGACACCCCGCCATCCTAACCCAACCACGGAGCCGTCGGACGGAGTGGACATCCGGCTCACGCAGGCCCCGCCATCCGCGCTAGAATGCCCGGCGGGCCCATGCCATCTCTGATCGGACGCAGCCTCCGCAGCGACACACTCACCGCCAGACCGCTCCGAGCCTGACGCGTCGAGCGCGATCCCGCATTCCCGGCCCGTGGCGCAATGAGGCGCACCGACCCGTCGTTGACCTTCGCCCCGCTGCGCGTGCGCAGCTTCCGCTTCCAGTGGCCCGCCGATCTCCTCACGTCCTGGGCCTTCGAGATGGAGACGCTGATCCTCGGCTGGTACGTGATGGTCGACACGGGGTCGGTGCTCCTGCTCACCGCGTTCGGCTCGCTGCAGCTCCTCGGCACGCTCGCCGCGCCGATGTTCGGTGTGCTCGGCGACCGCCTGGGCGGACGCGCCATGCTCTGCGCCATGCGGGCGAGCTACGCGCTCCTGGCCGCGAGCTTGATGATCCTGAGCTTCGCCGACATGCTGACGCCCGCGTACGTGCTCGTCGTCGCGGCGCTCGGTGGGATCGTGCGCCCGAACGACCAGGTGATGCGCAATGCCCTGATCGGCGACACCATCCCGCGCGATCACCTGATGGGGGCCGTCGGGATGTCCCGCACGACCATGGACTCCGCGCGGGTCGCCGGGGCGCTCGCCGGCGCGACGCTGTCGGCGACCCTCGGCATCGGGCGCGCCTATGTCTTCGTCACGATCTTCTATCTGGCCAGCCTCGCCTTGACCTTCGGCGTATCGAGAAGACGGCCCGTCCCCGACCCGAGCGCGAGCGCGCTGCCGGGCCGCGGCGCGGCCCCGAGCCTGCCGCGTCCGTCGAGCTGGCGCGAGATGCTGGATGGCCTCC
>JBKKCN010000080.1:0-9881 GCA_046712525.1 Candidatus Rokuibacteriota bacterium | reverse complement strand
CTGCGCCAGGGCGACGCCGTGCGCACTCACGACGCGCTCGACCGCCTCGGCGACATCCGCTGCCCCACGCTCATCACGGTCGCCGAGCACGACATCCTGGTGCCGCCGCGCTTCGCGCGCGAGATCGCCGCCCGCATGCCCCACGCCGAATTCCACACCGTGGCCGACGCAGGCCACGGCTACATGTGGGAGCGTCCGGAAGAATTCAATCGGCTGTCGCTGGACTTCGTCGCGAAACACTCGGCGCGCTGAACGTTACTGAGCAGGACTGCGGGGCCTCTCGGGCCCCCTTGCGTCAATCCCAGAGGTACGCGCGCGGGTTGACGGGCT
Source organism: Candidatus Rokuibacteriota bacterium (assembly GCA_046712525.1). Lineage (GTDB taxonomy): Bacteria > Methylomirabilota > Methylomirabilia > Rokubacteriales > CSP1-6 > JBBDXO01. Next base: position 9,551 of record JBKKCN010000080.1, on the reverse strand, counting down.
GGCCTTTCACGAGGATCTCATAGTGCAGATGCGGACCAGAGGAGCGGCCGGTGTTGCCGGTGTAGCCGATGACCGTGCCGCGCTCGACCTTGTCGCCGTTGCGCACGGCCAGCTTCGAGAGGTGGCCGTAGAGGCTGCGGATGTCCTGACCATGATCGACGATGATGGCGGTGCCGTATTCCCCTTGGCCGCCCGCGAAGGCGACCGTGCCCGCGGCGGGCGCGTACACGGGCGTGCCGGTGTTGGCGTTGATGTCGAGGCCACCGTGGAACTCCGTGGCCTTCGACCACGGCGAGAGCCGGTTGCCGAACTCCGAGTTCACGGCGCCCCGCACCGGCCAGCGCGACGGCAGCGCCGCGAGCGCCTTGCCGGCGCGGGCCATGAGCCGGTCGAGCGCGCGCAGGTTGTCGCCCGCTTCCGTCACCGTCTCCGCCAGGCGGTTCAGCTCGTCGCCGGGCGACAGCATCGCGGGCCGAGTGTCGGAACCCGAGGTGGCGCCGCCGATGCTCTTGTTGCGGACGGCCATGGCGCGCTCGGGCCCGAAGGGTTCCTGGATGCGCGCGTGCAGCTCGCGCCAGCCGGACATCTCCTTGGTGAGGGCCGCAATGCGCTGGTTGGAGGCGTCGATGGCCTTGCGCTGCTCGGCGATCTGGTCTGCAAAGGTGACGGCTTCGCGCGTGAGGTGCCGCAGCTTGAAGTAGTCACCGACGACGACACCCGTGACGGAGACGAGGGCGGCAAGAGTGAGGAAGACGCCGACGGCGAGGGGACGAGGAAAGTTGAACCGCAACACCCGCATCCCGTCGCCGCGCACGAGGAGAAGACTGAATTGTTTACGGCGATCCAATCGCTTGGGTCTCCCCTGCCCGTCGCTCGGCAAGCGTTCACGCACGCCAGGCTGAGCGGTTTCTAGCACCGGCGCAGGAACGGTGTCAACGCGCGATTCCTCACCCATCACGCGGGTCCTAGTCGCAAGGGGCATGCCGAAGGACGGATCCATACAATCAACCACTTATCGCGGTTAGGGTCTGACACAACGGCACGGTGACGGTCCATGGCGTCACAAACTCATGACACTGCCCGGCACCGGGCCCTTCGTTGACACTCTGCGTAACGCTTCGGTATCATCGTGAGGCCGTTCGAGAGAGGAGCGTAGATGGACGAGTTCTACCGGATCAAGCGCCTGCCCCCCTACGTCTTCGCCATCGTGAACGACCTCAAATCGAAGGCGCGCGCCCGCGGCGAGGACGTCATCGACCTCGGCATGGGCAACCCGGACCTCGGGACGCCCAAGCACATCGTGGCCAAGCTCGTGGAGGCGGCGCAGAATCCGAAGAACCACCGCTACTCGGCCTCTCGCGGCATCACGCGGCTGCGCAAGGCGATCACGAAGTGGTACCGCGACCGCTACGACGTCGAGCTTGATCCCGAGTCGGAGGCGATCGCCACCATCGGCGCCAAGGAAGGGCTCGCGCATCTCATGCTCGCCATCCTGCAGCCGGGCGATGGCGCCCTCGTGCCGAATCCGACGTATCCCATCCACTCGTACTCGGTCGTCATCGCCGATGGTGATCTGCGCTCCGTGCCCCTCGGGCCCGACGGCGACTTCTTCGAGCGGTTGCAGGAGACGGCGCGGCTGGCGTGGCCCAAGGCCAAGGTGCTCATCCTCTCCTTCCCGCACAACCCGACGACCATGTGCGTGGATGTGCCTTTCTTCGAGAAGGTGGTGGCGTTCGCCAAAGAGCACCGCCTCATGGTCGTGCACGACTTCGCCTACGCCGATCTCTCCTTCGACGGCTACACGCCGCCGTCGTTCCTGCAAGTGCCGGGCGCCAAGGACGTCGGCATCGAGCTCTTCTCGATGACGAAGTCGTACAACATGGCAGGGTGGCGCCTGGCCTTCGCGTGCGGCAACCCGCGCATGATCCACGCCCTCGCCCGCATCAAGTCGTACCTGGACTACGGCGTCTTCCAGCCTATCCAGATCGCCGGCATCATCGCCCTCGAAGGCGACCAGTCCGTGGTGAAGGACATCAACGAGGTGTACCGCAAGCGGCGCGACGTGCTGGTGGACGGGCTGAACAAGATCGGCTGGAGCGTGCCGAAGCCGAAGGGCACCATGTTCGTGTGGGCGGCCATTCCCGAGCAGTACCGCGGGCTGGGCTCGCTCGAGTTTTCCAAGATGCTGATCCAGGAGGCGCACGTGGCCGTGTCCCCCGGCATCGGCTTCGGCGAGTACGGTGAGGGCTACGTGCGCTTCGCGCTGGTGGAGAACGAGCAGCGGATCAAGCAGGCGTTGCGCGGCCTCAAGCAGCTCCACCGCTGACGTGAAGACCGTCCGCCTCGGCCTGCTTGGCCTCGGCACCGTGGGGGCCGGGGTGGTGAAGATTCTGGAGTCGCAGCGCGCGATGCTCGAGGAGCGCGCGGGCTGCCATCTCGCCCTCGTCGCCGTCGGCGACACCGACCTCACCCGGCCGCGCGAAGGCCTCGACATCCACGCGCTGCCGATGACCAACGACGCGGCGCGCGTCCTGACGAACCCCGACGTCGACATCGTCATCGAGCTGGTGGGCGGCCTCGAGCCCGCACGCACCTTCATCCTCAAGGCGCTCGCCGCCGGCAAGCACGTGGTTACGGCCAACAAGGCGCTGCTCGCCCACCACGGCGCCGAGCTCTACGAGGAGGCGCGCAGGCGCTCGGTGACGCTCGCCTTCGAGGCGGCGGTGGCGGGCGGCATCCCGCTCATCCGCTCCGTGAAGGAAGGCCTCGTGGCGAACCGGGTGCTCGCGCTTGCCGGCATCGTCAACGGCACCTGCAACTACATCCTGTCGAAGATGACGGACGAGGGGCTCGACTTCTCGATGGTGCTCAAGGAGGCGCAGGCGCACGGCTACGCGGAAGCCGATCCCACCCTCGACATCGAGGGCATGGATTCGGCACACAAGCTGCAGATCCTCGTCTCCATCGCCTTCCGGACCTTCATCGACCTCAAGGACATTCACACGGAAGGCATCACCCGCGTCACCGCGCAGGACATCGACTTCGCGCGCGCCCTCGGCTACCGCATCAAGCTGCTCGCCATCGCGAAGGCCAGCGAAGGTGGACCAGGGGCAGGCGCCGGGGTCGAGGTGCGCGTGCACCCCACGATGATCCCCGCCGCCTCGCCGCTCGCCGCCGTCTCCGGTGTCTTCAACGCCGTCTTCCTCACCGGAGACGCCGTGGGTGACCTCATGTTCTACGGGCGCGGGGCGGGGCAGATGCCGACGGCGTCCGCGGTGTGGTCGGACGTGCTCGAGATCGCACGGCGCATCGCGCACGGGATCCCCGCCCTCGCCCTCGAGCTGCCGTCGGCGGCGCCCTCCGCGCTGCCCCTGCGGCCGATGGACGCCATCCGCTGCTGCTACTACCTGCGCGTGATGGTGCTCGACCGCCCCGGCGTGCTCTCGCGGGTGGCCGGTATTCTCGGCGACAACGACATCTCCATCGCCAACGTCATCCAGAAAGGACGCGGCACGAGCGAGGCAGTCCCGGTGGTCATGCTGACGCACGAGGCGCGCGAGCGTGACATGCGCGTCGCCCTCGCCGCCATCGACCGCATGCCCGACGTCGCTACTGCCACCACGATGATCCGCGTCGAGGGCGGGTCCGCATGAGCGGGCGCGCCCACACTCCCTGAAGCGCCTCAAGCTGCTCGCGGGCGTCGCGATCAGCGTCGCCCTCTTCTGGTACTTGCTCTCCACCGTGGACCTGCGCGAGCTCGGCCGCGAGCTCGCCCGCACGCAATGGGGGTGGGCCCTGCTCTCCGCCGCCCTCGGTCCCGTGGGGCTGTGGGCGCGTGCCCGCCGCTGGGGCTATCTGTTCCCGCCCGGTGAGCGGCCGCCCGGCATCCTGCCCGGCATGATGATCGGCTACATGGCCAACAACGTCCTTCCGCTCCGTGCGGGCGAGGTGGTGCGCATCTACGTCGTCGCGCGGCGCCTGCGTGCCGCTTCCGGCCGCCGTGCCTCCGAAAGCTTCTGGCTGGTGGCGGCGACGCTCGGCGTGGAGCGGGTGCTCGACAGCCTCGCCCTCCTGCTCATCCTGGGTGCGCTCGTGCTCGTGATCCCGGTGCCCGCCATCTTTCAGTGGGCGGCCACCACGCTGCTGGTCCTGGACGCCGTCGGCATCGCGCTGCTCATCGCCCTCACGCGAGATCCCGAGGCGGCGCGCGAGCGGATCGTGCGCTGGACCGGGCGCTGGCCCCGGGTCGCGCGGCTCACGGGAAGGGTCTTCGACGTCGCCCTGCGCGGACTCGAGGGCGTGCGCACGCGCGCGCACCTGGTGCCTCTGCTCGCCTGGACCATCGTGCTCTGGCTGTGCCCGGCGGCGGCGGCGTGGTCGATGCTGCGCGCCGTGCATCTCGATCTGCCCTTCGTGGCGGGGTGGACGGTGCTGGCCTTCGTCGGGCTCGGCATCGCCGTGCCCTCCGCCCCCGGCTACGTGGGCGTCTGGCACGCGGCGGCCGTGCTCGCGGTGACGATCTTCGGGGTGTCCCCGTCGAGCGCCGTCGCCTACGCGCTGCTCTATCACGCGGGACAGTTCGTGCCCATCACCTTGCTCGGCTGGATGTTCCTCGTGCGCGAGCACATGACGCTCGGCGAGGCGACGCGGGGAACGGAAGTCTCGACGGCGGCGTGAGGCTGGCCGGCCGTCAGCGGCCCCGGCGTGGATGCCAGCGGGCGCGCACGAGGTCGGAGCGATCGACCACGTCCATCTTCGCGAGCACCTTGGCGCCTTCTTCGACGGCGGCCGCGATGGTCTGGAAACGGTCGCGCGACTCTTCGACCATCGCGCCCGCGTGATTCGAGATGCGCCAGCGCCACTCGGGGTGATCAGGGGTGCAGAACGCCATCACACGCATCGGGGGCTCTCCATCACCGCCCGCGCCGGCGTCGTCGATTCGCCGTCCTTCGGCCGGGAGCGGCGGGCCGTTGCTGCGCCGGTCTTCGGGCCGAAGCCAGGGCTGCGTCCGTGACCACCGCCGCTATCTGTGCCCCGCTCATCTCCTTCTTCTTGGTTCGCATGCGCCAACCCTCCCTCTCTCGAGTGCAACGTCACGAGGTTAAGCCTGCGCCCCCTGTCCCGCTAGTTGGACCTTGGTCCACCCTCCCCACCGGCTCCCCGATGAGCCGTGGCAGGACCTCGCCGATGCTCCCACGCAGCACCGCGTCCGCGATGGAGTCCATCTCCGTTTCGTCCGCGTTGACGATGACGACGCGGGCGCCCGCCTGCTTGGCCACGGGCACGATGCCGGCCACAGGGTATACGGACAGCTTCGTGCCGACGGCGAGCATCAGGTCGCAACCGCGAGCCGCCTCCTGCGCGCGCAAAAGGTCACGCTGCACCAGCCCCTGGCCGAACGAGATCGTCGCCGATTTGAGGATGCCTCCGCACGTGCGACAGGGCGGGTCCTCTTCGCCCGCCCGCACGCGCGCGAGCGCGCGCTCCATGGGCGCCCGCTGGCCGCACGCCATGCACGTGACCTCGCGCATGGTGCCGTGAATCTCCACCACGCGCTCCGCCGACGAGCCCGCCCGCTGGTGGAGGCCGTCGACGTTCTGGGTGACGAGCAGCTCGAGCGTGCCGCGCCGCGCGAGCGCCACCAGCGCGCGGTGGCCGGCATTCGGCTCCGCCGTCCATGCGGGCGACTCCAGCCGGTTCTGCCACGCTGCCTTGCGCACCTCGGGATCGGCCATGTAATGCTGCAGCGTGGCCATCTTCTCGGCGGCGGGATTGCGCGTCCACAGCCCCTGCGGACCGCGGAAATCGGGAATGCCTGACTCCGTCGAGATGCCTGCGCCGGTGAGCACGACGATGCGGCGCGCCGCGTCGATCCATGTCCGTACAGTGTCGATCATTCGGATACTTTAACGGAAAGCCCCCTCCCCCTTACACTCGTCAGGTGAAGCCGCCCCTACCCGAGCCGTTGCCCGATGATCCGCTGCCGCTGCTGGCGGCGTGGATGGCGGAGGCGGTGACCTCCATCCGCAACTCGACGGCCATGACGCTGGCCACCGCCGACACCGACGGCCGTCCCACCGCGCGCATGGTCATCTGTCGCGGCTTCGACGCCGCCGCGGGCTGGCTCGTCTTCTATACGGACCGCGACAGCGACAAGGGCCGCGCCCTCGCCGCGCGTCCCCGGGCCGCGCTCGTCTTCCACTGGGACGCCTTCGAGCGGCAGGTCCGCATCGAAGGCCCGGTCTCGAACGCGCCGGATGCGGACTCGGATGCCTACTGGAATAGCCGCCCGCCTGACGCGCGCGCGGCGGCGACCGCGAGCGCGCAGAGCCGGCCCCTCGGCTCACGCGCCGAGCTGCTGGCCAAGGTGGCGGCGGCGGCGGGCGACGACATTGCACGCCCGCCGCGATGGGGTGGCTATCGCGTCTGGTGCGAGAGCGTGGAGCTGTGGGTGGGTCAGCCGGCGCGCGTGCACGACCGCGCGCGGTGGGCGCGTGTGCTCACGCCCGTCCAGGGCGGCTTCACGGGTGGCCCCTGGCGCGCCACACGGCTGCATCCGTGACGACGCACACGCCCTACTTGCCCGGCACCGACATGCCTCGCTTCATCCGCGAGCTGTCGGAGTTCGTCGGCCTCGGCGACGAGGACATCGCCGTCATCCGGCGCACGGCGCCGCTCGTCCTCGAGCAGGAGGCGGGGTTCACGGCCGCGCTCTACGAGCACTTCCTGAAATTTCCCGCCACCGCACGCTTCTTCCTCGGCGAGGATGGTGCACCCGACCTCGCGCGCCTGGAACGGCGCAAGCACAGCCTCGGCCGCTGGCTGCGGCTGACCGCCGAGGCCGCCGCCACCCACGAGTTCTCCTATTACCTGCTCGCGGTGGGCCTGTCGCACAGCCATCGCGCGCAGGGGCCCGGGGGCGTGGTGCCCGCGCACTTCATGGTCGCCACCATGAGCCTGGCCCAAACCACGCTCGCGCAGCTCTTCCACTCGCGGCTCGGCGACACCGGCGACGCGGTGGCCGCGAGCGTGGCGTGGAACAAGCTGCTGCTCGTCCAGCTCAACGTGCTCCTGCTCGGCTACTTGCCCGCGCGCCCGGCGTGATCCCGCTGGAGCGCGTCGCGCTCGCGCAGTACAGCACGATGGGCGTGGGCGGCGCCGCCCGGTATTTCGTGGATGCCCCCGACGAAGCCGTCATCGCCGAGGCCCTGGCGTGGGCGGAGACGCGCGAGATTGCCGCCCGCATTCTGGGCGGCGGCTCCAACGTGCTCATCGCCGATGCCGGCGTGGACGGTCTCGTCGTCCGCGTGGGCCTGCGCGGCATCGAGACGCATGAAGAAGCGGGGGCCATGCTGCTCACGGCGGCGGCCGGCGAGCCGTGGGACGACCTCGTGCGCTTCACCGTCGAGCGCGGCTGGGCAGGCCTGGAGTGCCTGAGCGGCATCCCCGGCCTCGTCGGCGCCACGCCCATCCAGAACGTGGGCGCGTACGGCCAGGACGTGAGCGAGACCATCACCGCCGTGCGCGCGCTCGATCGCAGCCGCAGGCGCGTGGTGACGCTGCCGGGCTCCGCATGCGGCTTCGCGTATCGCGACAGCGTGTTCAAGAGCGGCGAGCCCGACCGCTGGGTGGTGCTCGCGGTGACGTACCGCCTGATTCCGGGCGGCGCGCCCGCCGTCCGCTACGCCGACGTCGAGCGCGCCCTGCGCGAGGCGGGCGTGACCGCGCCCACCCTCAGCGACGTGCGCGAGACCGTGCTGCGCGTGCGCCGCTCCAAGTCCATGGTGCTCGACCCCGTCGATCCCAACCGGCGCAGCTGCGGCTCATTTTTCACGAATCCCATCGTCAGCGCGCACGAGGCCGCCCGCGCCCAGGCCGCGCTTACCGATGCCGCCATGCCGCAGTGGCCGCAGCCCGACGGCCGCATCAAGCTGTCGGCCGGATGGCTCATCGAGCACGCGGGCTTCGCGCGCGGCCACCGCCAGGGCGCCGTGGGCCTCTCCACGAATCACACGCTCGCCGTGTTCTTTTATTACGTTTCGTGCGCCACCGAGATCGCCACCTTCGCCCGCCACATCCAACACGTCGTGGCAAGCCGGTTCGGCGTCCGACTGACTCCCGAGCCTGTTTTTTGGTAATGGGGGGCCTCGAAGGGCCCCCCAAGCCCCCCGATCGGCGGACATTCGTCTACAGCAGGGGCTCGGCCTGAACTTTCTTTATTTACATGGGGGCCTCGACGGGCCCCCAAGCCCCGATCGGCGGACGTTCGTCTACAGCATGGGATCGGGCCTGAACTTTCTTGATTTACATGGGGGCCTCGACGGGCCCCCAAGCCCCCGGCGCGAAACCGTCGCAGTGGCCGCCCGCCGCCACGCCGCGGGCTTCCGCCTGCGTGGTACGGTGAGAGGAGTATGGGGCTGCTCGACGACATCGCGCGCGCCAATCCGGAGTACGTCGAAAGTCTGTACGCAGAGTACCGTCGCGATCCGAAGTCCGTCGACGAGCGCTGGGCGCTCATCTTCGCCGGCTACGAGTTCGCGCGCGCCACCGCGGGCGCGGGAAGCGGCCCGCATGCGCGCCTGCCCATCGCCGATCTCGTCCACTCGTATCGCGAGCTGGGCCACGTCATCGCCGATCTCGATCCGCTCGGCCACAGCCCGCGTGCCCACGCCCTGCTCAGCCTGGAGGAATTCGGCTTCACCCAGGAGGATCTCGACAAGGTCGTCACGTGGGAGCAGTTCCGCGGCGGTGAGCGCGGCACGCTGCGGGAGCTGGTGACCGCGCTCGAGCAGACGTACTGCGGCACGCTGGGCGTGGAGTACCTCGCCATCTCGGACAAGGCACGGCGCGAGTGGCTGCAGGAGCGCATGGAGCCACGGCGCAATCGGGCCGAGCTGAGCGGCGACGACCGGCTCGCCATCCTCGATCGCCTTATCGCCGCGGAGACCTTCGAGCAATTCCTGCATTCGCGCCACGCCGGGCAGAAGCGCTTCTCGCTGGAAGGCGGCGAGGCGCTCATCCCTCTTCTCGACACGCTGGTGGAGGACGCGGCGCGGTCCGACGTGGCGGAAGTGGTCATGGGCATGCCCCATCGTGGCCGCATCAATGTGCTCGCGCACATTCTGCGCAAGCCGTACGAGATGATCTTCGCCGAGTTCGAGGGGACTTCGCTTCCCGCTGACATCGCGGGCGACGGCGACGTCAAATATCACCTCGGCTACTCGCACGACCTGCGCACGAGGCGCGGCGACTCCATCCACCTGTCGCTGAGCCCGAACCCCAGCCACCTGGAAGCGGTGAACCCGGTGGTGGAAGGCATCGTGCGCGCCAAGCAGAGCTATCTCGAAGATCGCCACCGGCGCAGCGTGGCGCCCGTGCTGATGCACGGCGACGCCGGCTTCGTCGGCCAGGGCGTCGTATACGAGACGCTGGCGCTCTCCGCGCTGCCCGGGTTCACCACCGGTGGCACGATCCACGTGATCGTCAACAACCAGATCGGCTCGACGATCTCGGATCCGCGCGATGCGCGCTCGACGCTGCATTGCGCCGAC
>JBKKCN010000079.1:0-5534 GCA_046712525.1 Candidatus Rokuibacteriota bacterium | reverse complement strand
CGCTCGAGAAGGACCACGTCGCGCCAGCCGAGCTTGGTGAGGTGATAGGCGACGCTGCAGCCGACGATGCCGCCGCCCACGATGACGGCGCGCGCGTGCGACGGAAGGCGATCGGCCATCAGTGCATCACGAGACCGCCATCGACGCTGAGCGCCTGGCCCGTCATGTACGCGGCGCGCGGGGAGGCGAGGAAGCCGATGACCTGCGCCACATCCTCCGGGCGCTCCATCCGCCCCACGGGCACCTGGGCCGCGCGTTGGCGGGTGAACTCGTCCGCGGAAAGCCCGAGGAGGGCGCCCTGCTCGCGCGAGACCTTCTCCCACATGTCGGTCTCCACGAAGCCCGGGCACACGCAGTTCACGCGGATGCCGTCGGCGGCGTGAGCGAGGGCCAGGCTCTTCGTGATGCTGATCACGGCCGCCTTGCTCGCGTTGTAGGGCAGGTTGGTGCGACTGCCGATCTTGCCCGCCATGGATGACACGCTCACGATGCAGCCGCGCTTCTGCGCGATCATCACGGGGAGCACCGCCTGGCTGGCGAAGAACACCGCTCTCGCATTGATGGTGAGGACGGCGTCCCAATGCTCCTCGGTGACGTCGAGGGTGGCCGCCGCGCGGTAGATGCCCGCGTTGTTCACGAGGACGTCGATGCGGCCGTATTGCGCACGCGCCCGCTCTACCAGGGTGTGCAGATCGGCGCGCTTGGTGACGTCGACGGGCAGCGCAAGGGCGCGGCGGCCGAGCGCCTTGACCTCCTTCGCCGTCCGCTCCGCGTTGGCAGAGTCCAGCTCGGCGATGACGACATCGGCGCCCAGTCGCGCCAGCTCCAGCGCGGTGGCACGCCCAATACCGCGCCCGCCCCCCGTAACAATGGCCACGTGTCCTTCGATCTCCATGACGACCTCTTTCAGTCGAGAGTGCGGACGTGCGGCCTCAGCCTTTGCCGAGGCGACGGGTCCAGGCTACGAGGGCGACCAGCAATTCTCCGATACGCTTTCGCGATGCGTCGTCGGTGAGGTTCCCGCGCTCGTCGAAGCGCTGAGCGGCGGTCGCGATCATGACCTCCGGCTTGTTGAGCGGGTACATGTTGAGAAAGATGAACGTCTGGCGCAGGTGGTACTGCGCCCGCGCCGTCCCCAACGCGCCCGCCGAAGCCCCCATGATCGCCACCGGCTTGCCGTCCCACGCGTTGTCACCGTAGGGTCGGGAGCCCCAGTCGATCGCGTTCTTCAGCACGCCGGGAATCGAGTAGTTGTACTCGGGGGTGACGATGAGGATGGCGTCCGCCCCGCGGATCCCGGCCTTCAGCTCGGCCACGCGCGGCGGCAGCGTCTTTTCGTCGTCTTCGTTGAAGGGCGGAATACCGTCGAGATCGAAGATCTCGAGCGTGGCGTCGGCCGGAACCAGCTGCTGAGCCGCGCGCAGCGCCGCACGGTTGAACGACGCCTTACGTAGGCTGCCCGCGATACCGAGGATCCTGACAACTGGGCTCATGATCGATGCCCTCCGGTCCTGCTTCTACCGGTTCACGTCGCCACAGGGTGGCGAGAAGGGGTCAGATGCGAGGCGGCGAGGCGTTCCCGACCGAGGCGTGGCCCTGCCCCGTCGCAGGAAGGGAACAACGAGCCAACGAAGCAGATGGCCCCTTATCGCCGCCCGTACCATTCACACCACCTCGAGCCAGGAGAACCAGACCGGGTGATTCGCCTTGTACCACTCGAGCACCTTGCGGATGGCGGCCTGCCGGGCGCGCGGCATCACCTTTTCGTTGATGCGGTCGAAATGCACGCGGATGCGCTCGCCGTCGTGCTCGAGCGCCTGTGACAGCATCGTCTGCAGCTCGTTGCGAATGCGCCCGGAGTCGGAGATCTTGACCGGCCGTGTGGTGTGATCGACGCCGGAGAGGAATCGCACGAGGAGCGGGCTGAAGACCTGTCGTGTCGTCTCCAGCGACTCCATGAGGCGCAGGGTGAAGGTGATCCGGCTCGACGCCTTGCGCGTGGCCAGGCGCGTGGTCACCCGGTACACGCCGTCCGACACCTGCGTGACGCCGGGCGCGCCCGTATAGGGGTCGTCGCACATGTAGCCGGCGCTCGCCAGCACGTGCCAGTCCTTCTCGGGCAGGAAGTCGTCCGCCCGTAGCACGCGCCGGCCGATGGGCATGTTGGAGGCGGCCGCGTCGCGAATCGCTTCCGCGTACGCGCGCACCCTGCCCGCCTCCACCTGCCGGCCGCCGTTCAGCTCGGTGAGCCGTCGCGCAAAGTCCGCGGAGGCGGGGTCGAGCTGCATGAGCTCCGCCTCGGCGTCGCACGGCAGATCGAAGGACGGCGAGAACATGGCCATGGTGGAATCGACGTCGAGCACGTCCGACAGGCTGGCCGCCTGCAGCGCCTCCGCGGTGGCCGCGTAGCCGTCGCAGAGAAAGACGTGCGTCGCCTGCGCCTCATCACGCCAGCTGCCCACGAGAAAGGTAGGAGCGTACGTGCCGGAGTCCGTGAACACCTCGAGACCGGAGGGCGCTCTCCAGCCGTCCTCGACGAGGTGGACGCCGAGCTCCTCCCATTCCGCCCACAGCCGTCCGAGGCGGCCGATGCGGCTCTTGCCGCGCAGGGTCCACACGTGCATGTGCTCGCGGCGGATGCCGGGATAGGCGCCCTCGATCACCTCCGCCACCTGCTTGCGCGGGGTGCGGTAGTCGAGCAGCACCGAGGCGCGCTCGGCCGCCTCCGCCACCCGCGCCGGCACGCTCAGGCAGCCCATGTACGACTCGTACGGCCGCGACAGGCGCAGCGGTGAATCGAAGAGATGGAAGACCGCCATCGGCCCCGTGGGCTTGCCTTCCGCGAAGCGCGACGTGTTCTCGAGCGTGTCCACGGCAGCGCCCCACAGCGTGATGCCCCGCCTCTGCAGCCAGTCGTAGAACTGCTCGAAGGTGTGGCCGGGCTCGTTCAGCAGCCGCCGCACGCGGCGATCCACCGTGCGCGCCACTTCAGGCCGCGCGTAGACGCGGCCGAAGCCGAGCATGGGGTTGGCGCCCATCTCCGGCGTCTCGCCCGCCTTGGGCATCAAGCCCTCGCCCAGACACACCATCATGGCGTGGTTCTCGGGCAGGGTGCGGCTCAGATGCCACAGCCCCTCGCTCATCACGTACGCGCTCACCGCGTCCGCCGCCTTCTTGATCTGGTTGTAGGTCGCCTTGTCCTTGCCCACCCCCGCCCCGAACTCGCCGAAGAGGCGCGTGCCGAGCGCGGTGGCGGCGGAGGTCATGGCCAGGCAGCGTGCGATGCCGCGCGGCGTGAACGTATACGTGGAGACGGACTGCGCCTGCGCGCGATCGACCTCCACGTCCTCGAGCCACAGGTGGAAGCGAAGCAACACCGGCCGCGTGTCCCAGGCCCACTGCGCCACGAGGTTCCGCTTGTCGACGTCGGTGTCGGTCATCTCGCCCTCGGAGTCGCGGAGTTCGTGCTCGTGCGCACATAGTAATCCAACCACGCGATTGCCTTACATGGGGGCCTCGGAGGGCCCCCAAGCCCCCCACGCTCGGTAGCGCCCCGGCGAAGCCGTGGCGCTCCTCGATACGCGGCGTGTGAGGGGCCCTTCGAGGCCCCCCATGGTAGCTCGCTAGCTACCCCCGCACCCCGGGGGCCTCGTGGCCGGTGCGCTCCACGTACTCAATGTAGGAGCCGGGATAGATGTGCGGGGAGGCATCGGCGCCGGTGCCTTCGCCCAGCTCGAGCACGCGGGTGCTGAGGCCTCGCAGGAAGGTGCGGTCGTGCGAGACGAAGATCATGGTGCCGTCGAAGTCGCCGAGCGCCTCGATGAGCATGTCCTTCGTCTCGAGATCGAGATGGTTCGTCGGCTCGTCGAGCACGAGGAAGTTGGGCGGGTTGAGCAGCATGCGCGCCATCACGAGGCGCGTCTTCTCGCCGCCCGACAGCGTGCGGATCTTCTTGTCGACGTCGTCCCCCGAGAACTGAAAAGCGCCGGCGAGATTCCGGAGCACGCCGATACCCTCGTTGGGAAAGTCCGCCTGCAGCTGCTCCTCGACGGTGCGGTCGGCGTCGAGGACGTCGAGCGCCTGCTGGGAGAAGTAGCCCATGGTCACGCTGGCGCCGAGCTGCACGGCACCGGCGTCCGGCAGGAGAGCGCCCGCGATCATCTTCAGGAGCGTGGATTTCCCGGCGCCGTTCTTGCCCATCACCGACCACCGCTCGCCGCGACGAATGGTGAGCGCGAGGCCGTCGTACACCACGCGCGTGCCGAACGCTTTCCTGACGCCTTCGAGCGTGGCCACCTGCTCACCCGAGCGCGCGGGCGGGCGGAAGTCGAACTTGACCCGCTTGCGCTTCCTGGGCAGCTCGAGCTTCTCGATCTTGTCCAGCGCCTTCACCCGGCTCTGCACCTGCGCCGCCTTGGCGGCGTGGGTGGCGAAGCGGTCGATGAACCGCTGCTCCTTGGCGAGCATCGCCTGCTGCCGCGCATAACTGGCCTCGCGATTGGTCTCGCGCAGGGCACGCTCGCGCTCGTAGTGCTCGTAGTTGCCCGTGTGGACGGTGATCTCGCCGCCGTCGATCTCCGCGATCTTGGACACGCAGCGATTCATGAACTCCCGGTCGTGCGAGGTCATGAGCAGCGCGCCCGGCAGCGCCGTGAGAAACGACTCGAGCCAGAGGATGGACTCGATGTCGAGATGGTTGGTGGGCTCGTCCATCAGCAGCACGTCGGGGCGGCCCAGCAGCACGCGCGCCATGCCCACGCGCATCTTCCATCCACCGGACAGCGCCCCCACATCGCCATCGATCCGCTCGTCGTCGAAGCCGAGGCCGTGCAGCACCTCGCGCGCCTGCGCCTCCAGCGCGTACCCCCCGAGATGGTCGTACTCCTCCTGCACTTCGCCGAAGCGGCCCAGGATCTTGTCCATGTCGCCGGCGCGAGCGGGGTCGGCCATCGCCTCCTGCAGCTCGTGCAGCTCGTGGTGCAGATCGCCCACGCGGCCGCTGCCCGCGATGGCTTCGTCGAGAACGGAGCGGCCTGCCATCTCTTCGACGTCCTGGCGGAAGTAGCCGATGGTGAGCTTCCTCGGCACGGAGAGGTCCCCCTCGTCGGGCGTCTCCTCGCCCACGATCATCCGGAAGAGCGTGGTCTTGCCGCTTCCGTTGGGCCCCACCAGACCGACCTTCTCGCCGGGATTGAACTGAAACGACGCGTCGACGAAGAGGATCTGGCGACCGTACTGCTTGCTGATGCCGCTGAATGAGATCATGTCTCACCGTACGCTAGCATGTGACGGCCACGGGGCCACACCTGAGGGGGCCACACCTGAGGGAAAAAGCCATGTCCGGTCTTGCGCCTGTCCGCGACGCCGACCAGCTCGACTGGGCGACGATCGACGCCTATGTACGGACGCACGCGGCCTCGGTCGTCGACGCCCCGCTGCGCGACGTGCAGCAGTTCACCAACGGCGCCGCGAACCTCACGTACCTGCTGCGCTTCGGCGAGCGCGAGCTGGTCCTGCGGCGGCCGCCCGCCGGC
>JBKKCN010000078.1:0-4714 GCA_046712525.1 Candidatus Rokuibacteriota bacterium | reverse complement strand
GACGCTGCCGGGGCCGGAGTGGGATGTGATGACGGAGGATGCACGAGGGGAGAAAGTCGACCTGCAGCTGCGGCACCGCGACGGACGCGCGGCCATGCTCGCCCACGCCGCCTGCGAGGGCCGGGCGGCGCGGCGGCCCTTCGACATCCTCACGCGCCACGTCCTCCTGGGGCTGCGCGACCGCACCGTCGTGGACGAGGGCCCCACGCAGGTGAATGGGCGCACGGCGGCGCACACCGTGGTGGACGCGCGAATGCGGCAGAGCGAGGAGCGCGTACGTGTGGAGAGCTACGTGGTGAAGGACGACCGCTGCGTCTATGATCTGCTCTTCGTGGCGGCGCCCGAGTTGTTCGAGGCGCGGCGCCCCGCCTTTCAATCCTTCGTGAACAGCTTCGCGGCTCCCTAGCCATGGACACCTACCTGCGGCGCACCGCGATGTGGTACGGCGGCGTGGGCCTGCTCACGGCGCGGGTCTTCGCCAATCTCGCGCTGCCGCCGAAGTACTTCCGTCTCGTCATCCGTGAGATGGAGACCATGGGCGTGCGCTCCCTGGCGGTGGCCATGACGGCGGCCGTCTTCACGGGCATGGTGTTCGCGCTGCAGAGCGCGATCAACATGGCGCGCTTCGGAGCCGAGGCCTACGTGGGTCCCATCGTGGCCATGGCCCTCTTCCGCGAGCTGGGGCCCGTCCTCACCGCCATCCTGGTGGGGGGCAAGGTGGCCTCCGGCATCGCCGCCGAGCTGGGGTCGATGAAGGTCACGGAGCAGATCGACGCCCTGCGCACGCTGGGCGTCAACTACATCAAGCGCCTCATCGTGCCGCGCCTGCTCGCCGCCCTCGTGGTCTTTCCCGTGCTCACCGCCCTCGCGGACGTGGTGGGCGTCCTCGGCGGCATGATGATCATGTACATCGAGCGCGGCGCCGACATGCGCGCCTACTGGAATGTCACGAGCTACTGGGTGCTGCCGCGTGACTTCCTCACCGGGGTGGGCAAGTCCGTCTTCTTCGGCGCCATCGTGACGCTCATCGGCTGCTACAACGGGCTCAGCACCGAGGGCGGTACGGAGGGGCTGGGGCGGGCCACCACCGCCACCGTGGTGCACGTGTCGGTGGGCGTGATCGTCTCCGACTTCTTCCTCACCAAGCTCTTTCTCATGATGTTCTGGTGATTCGGCATGCCGATCGTCGAGGTCAACGGCCTCAAGAAGAGCTTCGACCACGTGGAGGTCCTGCACGGCCTGTCGTTCACGCTCGACAAGGGAGAGACGCTGGTGATCATGGGGGGCAGCGGCTCCGGCAAGACGGTGCTCCTGCGCCACATCGCAGGGCTCATCCGGCCCGACGCGGGCACCATCCGCGTTTTCGACCGCAACATCGAGCACCTCTCGGAGGAGGAGCTGCTGCCCATCCGCCGCCGCATGGGATACGTGTTCCAGGGCGCCGCCCTCTTCGACTCGCTCTCGGTGTACGAGAACGTGGCGTATCCCCTGCGCGAGCACACGAACATGCGCGAGCGCGAGATCAAGGAGCGGGTCGTGCATTTCCTGTCGCTGGTGGCGCTGGACGACAAAGTGTTGCCGCTGCTGCCCTCCGAGCTCTCCGGCGGGATGCGCAAGCGGGTGGGCATCGCGCGCGCGCTCATCGGCGAGCCGGAGATGATGCTCTTCGACGAGCCCACGGCGGGGCTCGACCCCACGAACTCCCGGATGGTGGGCGAGCTCATCATGGAGCTCCGCCGCGGCGTGTGCGACACCTCGATCGTCGTCACCCACGATCTCGAGCTCACGAAGACGGTGGGGGACCGGGTGGCCGTCCTCATGCGCGGGCAGTTCGCGGCGATGGGACCGATGCAGGAAGTCATGGACACGAGCAATCTGGCCGTACAGGCGTTCCTG
Source organism: Candidatus Rokuibacteriota bacterium (assembly GCA_046712525.1). Classification (GTDB taxonomy): domain Bacteria; phylum Methylomirabilota; class Methylomirabilia; order Rokubacteriales; family CSP1-6; genus JBBDXO01. The sequence goes on along the minus strand of JBKKCN010000078.1, from coordinate 2,818 downwards.
TCCGGCGAGGCGAGGTGAGACGTGGTTGAAGAGCGGCGCGATCTGGGCCTGAAGTTGCGCGTGGGCTTGTTCATCCTGATGGGCCTCGTGGCCGTCCTGGGGATGGTGTACCTGCTCGGTGCGCGGGCGCGCCTGTTCGAGGCGCGCTACACCATCCATGCCGACTTCACGGAGGTGGGCGGGCTCGCGGAAGGCGCCACCGTGCGGCTGGCAGGCGTGCAGATCGGGCGCGTGGAGAACGTGAACCTGCCGCCGCAGCCGGGCGGCAAGGTGCGCGTGGACATGACGATCACCAAGAAAGTCGCCGACCGCATCCGGCGCGATTCCATCGCGCGCATCGAGACGCAGGGCCTGCTCGGCGACAAGATCATGGAGATCACGGTGGGCAGCCCCGCGGCGCCGGTGGTGGCGGCGGGCGACGTGATCGGCTCGCGTGATCCCTTCGACGTCGGGCAGGTGATGAATGAGAGCTCGCGCATCATCAAGAGCGTGGGCGCTCTCGCGGAGAGCCTGCGGGAGACGGCGATGACGCTCAACCAGTCCAAGATCATCGAGGAGGCGGCCACCACCGTGAAGTCCGCCCGACAGCTCACCGACCGCGTGGGCCGGGTGATCGATCAGGTGGAGAAAGGCCCCGGCCTCGCCCATACGCTCCTCTACGAGGAGCCCATCGCGCTCAAGCGCGTCAACGACCTCATCGCCACCACGCAGGCCGTGCTCGACCGCGTGGAGCGCGGCGAAGGGGCGGCGGGCGTGCTTACCTCTCAGCAGTCGACGGCGGCTGCCAAGCGCCTGGTGGCGGCGATGGATCGCATCGGCCAGCTCGCGGACCGCCCCGCCGGCGACGAAGGGCTGCTGCCGGGGCTGCTCTTCGATCCCAAGTACAAGGCCATCCTCGACGACGTCAAGGTGGTGGCGCACAACTTCCGCGACGTCTCGGACCGGCTCGCGGGCGGCAAGGGCACCCTCGGCAGCCTCCTCAAGGACGAGCCGGGCGACGACGGCATCCGCAAGGCGTCGCAGGATCTGCAGGCGGCGCTGGCGAACCTGCGCTCCATCACGGAGAAGATCAACGACGGTGAAGGCACGGTGGGGGCGCTCATCGCGGATCCCACCATCTACGAGAACCTCGTGTCGATCCTCGGCGGTGCGCAGCGCAGCCGCCTGCTGCGCGGGCTGCTGCGCAATCTCGGCAACAGCGGTGACCGCGCGCGAGACAAGGACGGCAAGGACAGCAAGGGCAATGGCGCGCGCGAGTAGCGTCTATCGATGCCAGGCGTGCGGTTTTGCCGGCCCCAAGCCTGGCACGTGCCCGGATTGCAAAGCGGCCAGCGCCGGAACGAATTTTGTTCAACTCGTAGAAGAGCGCGCGGAAGCGCCCGCGCGCGGCGGGCGGCGGGCCACGGTGACGTCCGGCCGGCCCACCGCCCTCAAGGACGTCGTGATGGAGCACGGCGACCGCCAGCTCACGGGCATCGGTGAGCTGGACCGTGTGCTGGGGGGCGGGGTCGTGCGCGGCTCCCTCGTGCTCATCGGAGGCGACCCCGGCATCGGCAAGAGCACGCTCCTGCTGCAGGCGGCGCGGGCGCTCGCGCAGGCAGGGCCACCCGTGCTCTACGTGTCGGCCGAGGAGTCGGCGGCGCAGGTCAAGATGCGCGCCGACCGTCTCGGCATCGCCGCCGACGGCCTGCTGCTGTGGACGGAGAACGACCTCTCCGTGGTGCAGGCGCAGCTCGACGACATCAAGCCGCGCGCGCTCATCATCGACTCCATCCAGACGGTCTTCCTGCCCGAGCTGGAATCGGCGCCGGGCAGCGTGGCCCAGGTGCGCGAGTGTGCCGCGCGCCTGATGATGGTGGCCAAGGGGCGCGGCATCGCCACCTTCCTGGTGGGCCACGTCACCAAGGACGGCGCCCTCGCGGGACCGCGCGTGCTCGAGCACCTCGTCGATACCGTGCTCTATTTCGAAGGCGAGCAGCACCACGCCTACCGCGTGCTGCGCGCGGTGAAGAACCGCTTCGGATCCACCAACGAGATCGGCGTCTTCGAGATGGCCGAGCGCGGGCTGACGGAAGTCCTGAACCCGTCCGGCTTCTTCCTCACCGAGCGTCCCGCGCACGCGCCCGGCTCCGTCATCGTCGCTTCCCTCGAGGGCACGCGACCGCTGCTCCTCGAGCTGCAGGCGCTCGTGGCGCGGGCCTCCTTCGGCACGCCGCGGCGCACCGTGCTCGGCTGCGACTACAACCGCGTGTGCCTGCTGCTGGCCGTGCTCGAGAAGCGCGCGGGGCTGCCCATCGGCAACCAGGACGTGTTCGTCAACGTTGCGGGCGGCGGCCGCATCTTCGAGCCCGCCGCCGATCTCGGCATCGTGGTGGCGGCGGCGTCGAGCTACATGGAGCGGCCGGTGGCGGGCGACGTGCTCGTCCTCGGCGAGGTCGGGCTCACGGGAGAGGTGCGTGCGATCAGCGGTCTGGAGACGCGGCTGAAGGCGGCCGCGCAGCTTGGATTCCGGTCCGCCATCGTGCCGCGCAGCAACGTGGCCGATCACCCTGCGCTGCCGTTGCCCGTGAAGGGCGTGGCCACGGTGAGCGAAGCGGTGGAGGCGCTCCTCGCGTGATCGCCATCTGGATCGTCCGGGCGCTCGTGATCGCCGGCTCGGCGTGGGGCGGTGCTGCGACGGCCTCCGCGTTCGCGTGGCCCCCGGCGGCCGGCGTGCTCGCGGGCGCCCTCCTCGGAGCAGGGGCGGTCGGCCTCGAGTTCGCCGCCGCCCGCGTGGCGGCGGCCGCTCTCGCGTGGGCGGCGCTGGGCGGTGTGGCGG
>JBKKCN010000077.1:0-2808 GCA_046712525.1 Candidatus Rokuibacteriota bacterium | reverse complement strand
CCACCGCGTCGGCCACGGCCGCCAGCGGCGCCTCCCCCGCCGCCGCCACGTGGACGACGCGGGGCGCCGTCTCGGCCGTGACCAGCCGCACGAGCGCCTCCACCGCGTCGTCGACGTAGATGAGCGGGACCGCCTCGGCGCGCGGATCGTCGTACACGCCCACCCCCGCGAGCGCCCGGCTCATGAAGTCGGGGACGACGAGGCCCTCCTCCTGCCCAGGGCCGTACGTATTGTCCAGCCGCGCCACCACGTGGCCGGCGGCGAGCGTCCACGCCTCCGCCGCCGCCTTGCTCGCGCTGTACGCGTCGAAGCGGTCGCCCCGCGCGATGGCGTCTCCGACGCGGCGCGAGGAGGCGGTGATGAGGCGCGGCACGCCGCAATTGGCGGCGGCGTCCACGACGTTGGCGGTGCCGAGCGCGTTCACGCGAAACGCCTGCAGCGGCTGCTCCGCGCACCGGCGCGGCAGCGCCATGCCGGCCAGGTGCACGATGGCGGCGGCACCCGCGAAGGCGGCGTCGAGACCCGCGCGCTCCGTGATGTCGGCCGCCATGAACTCGGAACCCACGACGCCGCCCAGGCCCCACGGAAAGGGCGCGGACAGCGGAGCGCGATCCACCAGCCGCACGGACCAGCCGCGCGCCCGCAGCGCCGTCGCGAGGTGACGGCCGATGAACCCGCTACCGCCGGTGACGGCGACGAGCACCTAGCCGATGTCTTCCCAGTGCACGATGTCGCCCGCTTTCATATCTCGCTTGGCCACGCGCCCGATGACTTCTTCCATCCGGCTCGACGGAATGCCGGCGCCCGGGCGCTTCACCCAGATCATCTCGCGCTCGATCTTCGTGTCGCGCTTGACGGGCCGCACCGCCACCACGCTCTCGCGGAAGAGCGCCTGCAGCGCGCGTTCGGGCGCGCTCGCCTCCTTGCGGTCGTCGAGGCCCACCTCGATCCGCCGCACGCCGCGCACGAGGTCGGCGAGCTCCTCCGGCTCCAGCGACGCCTGCTGGTCGGGACCGGGCCAGGAACGGCTGATGGTGAAGTGGCGCTCGATCATCGTGGCCCCCAGCGCCACCGCCGCGAACGACATGTAGTTGCCCTGGCTGTGGTCGGAGAGGCCGACGGGCACGCCAAAGGCCTCCGCGTAGCGGCGGATGACGCCGAGGTGCATCATCTCGGGCGGCGCCGGGTACTGCGTCGTGCACTGCATGAGCGCGAGGGGGGCCTTGCGCGACTTGAGGAACGTCACGCTGGCGGCCACTTCGTCGTAGTCACTCATGCCGGTGGACACGATCATCGGCTTGCGGCAGCGGGCGATGTGGTCGAGCAGGGGCAGGTTCGTGAGCTCGCCGGAGCCGACCTTGTAGGCGCTCACACCCACCTTCTCGAGGAGGTCGACGGCCTCGCGGCTGAAGGGCGTGGAGAGGAAAATGAGGCCGCGGCGCTCGGCATGTTGCTTCAGCTCGACGTGCTCATCGAACGTGAGCTCCATGCGCTTGATGAGGCCGAAGAGCGATTCGTTCAGGTACACGGCGGTGTCGGAGACATTGAGCATCTCGGCATCCGCGAGGTGCGTCTGGAATTTCACCGCGTCCACGCCCGCCTCCGCCGCCGCCTCCACGAGGGCGTGGGCACGCCCGATGTCGCCGTCGTGGTTGATGCCCGCCTCCGCGATGATGAAGACCTTCTCGCCCGTGCCGAGGGGCCGGCTCCCGATCGTGATCTCAGCCATGGTGACGCCTCCGGTAGAAGTATTCCGCGATGTCGAATTCCGCTTCCGTGTCGATGTCGTGCGCTTCCGCCTCGGGGATGACGAACAGGTGCGGGTCGTCCGGTCCGTTCGGCCACGGCCGTCCCCTCTCGATCATGCGCCGCCGGTCGTAGATGTGGAAGGCGTGCGCGACCTGCAAGATGGGCGCGCTCAGCATGGTGTCGATGCCACCGCGCGTGTCGTTCAGCGGCCGGCCGTCCGCGGTGTAGAACCAGCCCGGCAGCTCGCGCACGGACGTCAGCGACGTCCACTCCGATTTCAGGAATTCCGCAAGAGCCTCCCGCAGCGTGTCCACCGACAGGAGCGGCACGCACGGGTTGATCCACATCACGAAGTCCGACTCGATGACGTCGAGAATCTCGAAGATCAGCCGCGGATCGGAGTCGGAGCGCGCGGACTCCGCCGAGCGGTGGTGCACGCGCAACGCCGGATAGGGACGCGCGCGCTCCAGCAGCTCGGGCTCGTGGGCGCCGAAGTACGTCTGCGGCCACCCGAGGGCGGCGATTTTCTGCAGACAGATGTCGACGAGCGTGGAGCCGGCGAAGGGCCGGAGCATCTTGCCCGGGCAGCGCCGGCTCGGCAGCCGCACGTTGAGGAAGACGGCGACGTCGCGCTCGGTGCGCACGCTCACAGCTCCTTCTGCAGCAGCTCGAGAAGGTCGGCGTCGCGCACGCTGTCCGCGATGCGGCCGAAGGCGGCGGGATCGAAGCGCAGGCGTCCCCCGCACGGCGGCACGCCGAAGGCGCGGTAACTGTCGTGCACGCTGTCCGCCCGCGCCTGCTGCGTCTCCGCGTCGCAGTTGTACACGGGCAGCCGCTGCACGAGGGCGTACCACACCACCGAGGAGCGCCCGGTGATGAGGCCCCGGCAAACGCCGGGCAGGAAGAGCTCGAGGCCGAGGTTGAAGTACGGCGTGACGTGGTCGAGCGCCTGCGTGCGTCCAGCCAGGCGGTCGTACTCGGCGCCGAAGGCCACGCGCGCCAGCGCCTCCCCCGCGCGCCCCCGCGTCCACGTGCCGCCGGCGGCGAGGAGGGCGGCCG
>JBKKCN010000076.1:0-3465 GCA_046712525.1 Candidatus Rokuibacteriota bacterium | reverse complement strand
CCGCCATGCCCACTCAGACCAACGGCGGCATCTCGAAGGACGGCACCGTGTTCACGGTGAAGCTGCGCCCCGGCGTCAAGTGGCACGACGGCGCGCCCTTCACGGCCCGCGACGTCATCTTCACCTGGAAGACGATCCTGAACCCGAGCGTCACCGCCTTCTCGACGGTGGGCTTCGACCAGATCGCCGACATGTGGGCCGCCGACGAGACGACGCTGAAGTGGAAGATGAAGCAGCCCTACGCGCCCATCGCCGACATCCTCGCCGACATGTTCGTCGTGCCCGAGCACATCCTGAGCAAGAGCGCCGACATCAACAAGGACGAGTTCAACACGCGGCGGCCCGTCGGCACGGGGCCCTTCAAGTTCGTCTCGCGCGCGGCCGGCGACCACATCATGCTGGAGGCCAACCGCGCCTACCACGGGCCCGGGCCCTACCTCGACCGGCTCATCTTCAAGTACGTGCCCGACCTCACCGTGCTCTTCACCCAGCTCAAGACCGGCGAGATCGACGTCACGGGGCTGCAGGGTATTCCCGTCGACCTCTATCCCGAGGCGAAGACGCTCACGAACATCGACCTCTGGGTCGATCCCTCCACGTCCTACGAGACGATCGCGCCCAACCACCTGCTGCCGATGTTCAAGGACAAGCGGATGCGGCAGGCGCTCTACCTGGCGATGGACAAGAAGCCGATGGTGGAGAAGATCTGGCTCGGCCTCGCCCCCGAGGCCGAGAGCTACGTGCCGCCGCAGTCCTGGGCCTACAACCCGAAGATCAAGGGCCGCCACAAGTACGACCCCGAGCGCGCCAAGCGACTGCTGGAGGAGATGGGCTGGAAGGCCGGCGCCGACGGCATCCGCGTCAAGGATGGCACTCGGCTCTCGTTCGAGAACGCGTGCACGGCAGGCAACAAGCAGCGGGAGCAGATCCAGCAGCTGCTGCAGCAGCAGTGGCGCCAGGTGGGCGTCGAGATGAAGATCAACAACAAGCCCGCCGCCGTGCTCTTCGGTGACTTTTACCGGATGTCGAAGTTCGAGACGATCGTCATCGGCATGGCCATGGGCTCGGATCCCGAGCACAGCTTCCGCCTGCACAGCAAGTACATCCCGGCCAAGGGCGGCATGGGCCGCAACTCGGTCGCCAACGAGAGCCCGGAGATCGACCGCCTGCTCGACGCCGGCGTGCGCGACATCGACCGCGAGAAGCGCAAGAAGGCGTACGCCCGCCTGCAGGAGGTCTACGCCGACGAGCTACCGTACCTGCCGATCTTCCACTACGTGAACATCCGCGGCACCCGCAAGGGCGTGCAGGGCTTTGCGCCGAACTCCAACATGCAGGAGTACAGCTGGAACACGAACGAGTGGTGGATCCGAAAGGCGTGAGGCGGACTCTGCCTCAGTAGAGGTGGCAGCTCACCACGTGATCGGGCGCGAGGGCCTTCGGCACGGGATCGACGCTGGAGCACTCCGGCTTCACGAACGGGCAGCGGGGATGGAAGTGGCACCCTGAGGGGGGATCGATCGGCGACGGCACCTCGCCCGTGAGCACGAACTCACCACCCGTGGCGTCGGGATCGGCGGGGAGGGCGGCGGCGAACAGCGCCTTCGTGTAGGGGTGGCGCGGGTTCTGGAAGAGCGCCTCCGTCTCCGCGTACTCCACGATGCGCCCGAGGTACATGACCGCGGTCCGATGCGCGATGTACCGGACCGTGGCGAGGTTGTGGGCGACGAGGAGGTACGCGAGCTTCCGCTGCGCCTGGAGATCCTTCAAGAGATTCATGATCTGCGCGCGGATCGACACGTCGAGCGCGGACACCGGCTCGTCGAGGATGATCAGCTCGGGATCGGACGCGAGCGCGCTCGCGAGAGCGATGCGCTGCCGCTGGCCGCCGGAGAACTCGTGGGGATAGCGGCTCGCCGCCTCCGCGGGGAGCCCGACCTGCTCGAGGACTTCCGCCACGCGCCGGCGGCCCTGCGCCCGGGAGGCGCGCTGGTTCACGACGAGCGCCTCGGCGATCGTGTCGCGCACGCGCATGCGCGGGTTCAGCGACGACCACGGATCCTGGAACACCGCCTGCACCTTCGACCGGAACTCGCGGAGCGGCGCGCCCCGGAGCGCGTGCACGTCCTGCCCGTCGAGCAGGACGCGGCCCGTCGTCGGCGTCTCGAGCCGCAGGAGCAGCCGCGCCGTCGTCGTCTTGCCGCACCCGGACTCGCCGACGAGCGCCATCGTCTCCTCGCGTCCGATCGTGAAGCTGATGCCGTCCACCGCCTTCACGGCTCCGGTGGTCCGCGCGAACAGCACGCCCCGCGTGACCGGGAAGTGCTTCGTCACGTCCTCCACGCGGATCAGAGGCTCGGTCGCGATGGCTCCGCCCTCCAGCACGCCGCCTCGTGCTGCGAGCCCACCGCGAACGTGGGCGGGTACTCGGTGCGGCAACGCGCCTCGACGTAGCGGCAGCGCGGCGCGAAGCGACAGCCCGGCGGCAGGCGATGCAGCGCGGGCGGCTGCCCCTCGATCGACGGCAGGCGCTCGACGCGGCCTTCCATGCGCGGCACGGACGCCATCAGCGCTTCCGTGTACGGATGCCGCGGTGTCTTGAAGAGGGCGCGCACGGGACCGCTCTCCACGATGCGCCCGGCGTACATGACGGCGACGCGGTCGCACATGCGCGCGACGATCCCGAAGTCGTGCGTGATGAAGAGCATCGCCAGCCCCATCCGCGTCTGCACCTCCTTGAGCAGCATCAGGTACTGGAGCTGGATGGTGACGTCGAGCGCGGTGGTGGGCTCGTCGGCGATCAGGAGCGTCGGCTCCGGCGCCAGCGCGATCGCGCCCACCACGCGCTGCTTCATGCCGCCGCTCATCTGGTGCGGGAACGTGCGCAGGCGCTCCTCGGGCGCGGCCACCTTCACGCGGCGGAGGGCGTCCACCGCCCGCGCCCGCATGTCGGTCCGGCCCTCGGTGCGATGGGCGCGCAACGCCTCCTCCACCTGGTTGCCGATCGTGAACACCGGGTTCAGCGACGTCTGCGGGTCCTGCAGGATCATCGAGATGCGGCGCCCGCGCACCCGGCGCATGTCGCGCTCGCTCTTCGGCACGAGGTCCTCGCCCTCGAGGAGCACCTGGCCCTTCACGATGCGGCCCGCCGGCGCGGGGAGGAGGCGGAGCAGCGACAGCGCGGTCATGGTCTTGCCGGAGCCGGACTCGCCGACCAGCCCGAGCGTCTCGCCGGCGCGGATCGCGAAGCTCACGCCGTCGACCGCCTTCACGAGGCCCCAGCGCGTGCTGAGGTGCGCGTGGAGGTCCTTCACCTCCAGGACGTAGTCGCTCATACCTGTCTGAGGCGCGGGTCGAGCCAGTCGCGGAGCCAGTCGCCGAAGAGGTTGAAGGCGAGCACGACCAGCATGATCGCGGCGCCGGGCATCACCGCGAGCCACCAGGCGCTGGCGATGTGGCTGCGCC
>JBKKCN010000075.1:0-7582 GCA_046712525.1 Candidatus Rokuibacteriota bacterium | reverse complement strand
GTCATGCCGCCCAGCCCCGCCTTGACGGCCTGTTCCTCGCCCGACGTGAATTCGCGCAACGAGCCGTAGCCGGGGATGACGACTCGCTGCTCGGCCGCCAGCGCCGGATGATACGGGCGGTGCGCGGCGACCTCCTCCACCCGCTTGACGTACTCATCGAAGGTGAGGCGCGGCGCGAGGGGGTCGAAGCGCGCGAACTGGTGGAACTGCCGCACGGCGCGCGCGAGCACGAAGCAGTAGTTGGCGTACTCGGCGTTGGGCGTGCGCAGGCGGATCTGGTTCGGGAATGCGAACGTGTCCCTGCTGAACGCGAAGTCCGTGACGGCGGCCGCCGCGTCGAGGGCGCCGGGAGACGGGAGCAGCGGGGCGGTGGCGCACGCCACGAGCAGCAGCGCGACGACCACAACGATCAGACCCTTCACATCGCTACCCTAAAGGCCGCCCTTGCTATCGTCAAGAGCGACGGGTCGGCGCGCCGACGCGCCGGCGGCGGCATTTCATGCGGTGTCGGCGCGCCACGCGTGCTCCGGATGCACACGCAGCACGCCGCCGCAACTGCCACTCGGCCGAAAAAGATGCGCACAGCTTATCCACATGTCCACAGATATCCACAGATGCCAGAATCGCCCGATCCGGCGCGGCCTCACGAGGGGGGGGCTGAGAAAGACCGCTGAATTCGTCCACGGAACGCACATACGAAATTTTTTGCCGCTAAACCACGCGGTAAACGCGCCGTCGAATGCATCGCACGCCCATTCGACGGGAACAAACGAAGCCTTGACGTGAATTCACGACGCTCTTAAGGTGTCCCGCGTGCTCAGCGAACTTTCCACCGCCGTTGTTGGTTCACTCCCGACCTGCATTCTTTAAGAGGGCGACGCAACCATGGACGGTCGAAAACCGCTTGCGAAGGTCGAAGGCCGTCGGCGTATGCGACTGAGCGGAGTCACGGTGGCGTATCGCGGCACGCCGAACCTCGATGATTGGGTGGCGTACATCGCGACCGGCACCAAGTCGAAGAAGCTGATCCTCGCGGACCACAGCTCGGAGCGGAAAGTGAAGGGGTTGCTGACGCGCCTGTCGACGCTGTCGAAGAAGGAAATCGAGAAGATCGCGAAAGGCTGAGGACCTACAGCTTCAGCGGCTCCGTCGTCGCCACGCGGCCCCGATCTTCCCGCCAGATGGCGGGGTCGGCGTCCACGAACAACTCCAGTCCGTTGCCGTCCGGATCGTTCAGGTAAATCGACTGGCTCACGCGATGCTCACGCAGCGCCAGGATTTCCACTCCGTGGGCATCGAGATGCGCTTTGGCCGCCCGCAGCGCCTCGAGGTCGTCGCCGATCTTCAAGGCCACGTGATAGAGGCCCACCGCGCCGCGATCGGGAAGCGCGGCCCCCGCGCCCACCTCGAGCACCGCGAGGTCGTGGTGATTGTCCCCAGCCGCGAAGAACACCATCTTGGTGCCGAGACGTCCGACTTCCTTGAGCCCGAGCACGTTGCCGTAAAACTGCACCGAACGCTCGAGATTCCGCACCTTGAGGACCACATGGCCGACACCGAGAACGTTGATCGCCATGGTTCAGATGATACCCCGTTCGGCCAAGCTCACAAACCGCCCCCGCCCGATGACGACGTGGTCGTGCACGCGCAGGTCGAGCAGTCGCGCGCACTCGGCGAGCTGCCGCGTGAGGCGGATGTCTTCGCGGCTGGGGGTCGGATCGCCGCTCGGGTGATTGTGCAGCAGGATGACCGACGCCGCGGATTCCAGGATGGCCGGCTTGAAGACCTCGCGCGGATGCACCAGGCTCGCCGACAGCGTGCCTTCCGACACCACGAGGTCCCGGAGAAGGCCGTTCTGGGCGTCCAGGAGCGCAACTCGGAAGACCTCGCGGCTAAGATCCTCCATGAGCGGCCCGAACGCCGCGTAGACCTCTGCCGGACTCGACAGGAGGATACGCGCACCGGGGATGCGCGAGCGCAATCGACGGGTGAGCTCGAAGGCGGACACGAGGCGCGCCGCCTTGGCGCGTCCCACGCCCGGCATGCGTGCCAGCTCGCTGAGCTCGCGGCCGGCGACATCCGCGAGCGAGCCGTATGCTGCAAGCATTTCGCGCGCCACTTCGACGGCATTCTTGCCGCGCCGGCCGGAGCCGAGCTGCAGCGCGAGCAACTCCGCATCGGCGAGCGCGGTAGGACCATTCCAGTACAGCCGCTCGCGCGGCCGATCGCTTTCCGGCCACGGCCCTCGCGGCGACTCTTCTGCCATGTCGCGCAGTACACCGGGTTTTGCCTGCCCGGTATATTCCCAATATCGGATACGCCTCAGGGCCGCCGCATCGTGACCGTGCGCGGCTCGTCTCCCACCCCGTCGATGTGCACGTGGATCGCGCGTTCCGGCAGCAGCGATGCCGCGCGGTCCGCCCACTCCACCACCGTCACCCCGTTGCCGTCGAAGAGCTCCAGCAACCCGAGGTCGATCAGCTCCGTCGCCCGCGCCGTGCGGTAGGCGTCAACGTGGTGCACCGGCAGCCGCCCGCGATACTCGTTGATCAGCACGAACGTCGGGCTGGTTGCGCGCGCCTCGACGCCCAGCCCGCGGGTCAGTCCCTGCACGAAGCACGTCTTGCCCGCGCCCAGCTCTCCCGTGAGCGCGACGACATCTCCCGCGCCGAGCGTCGCCGCCAGTCGCTCGCCCACCGCCGCCGTCTCCTCCGGCGATGCCGTCACCTCGCTCGAGGCCGTCTTCATGGACGGCCACTCGTGAACGACATCATCCGGCCTCGGAAAGGTGGCGGAAGGCTTCGGGCAGTACTCCGATGACGTCGCTGGCGATCAGCGATTCCTGGCCCACGCGCGCGGCGGCGCGGTCTCCGGCACTGCCGTGGAGGTAGACGGCCGCGCGCATCGCGGCGCCCGGATCCATCCCGCGCGCAAGGAACGCGCCCAGGATGCCCGTGAGCACGTCGCCGGTGCCGCCACTGGCCATGCCCGGATTCCCCGTCGGGTTCAAGAAGACGCGACCGTCGGGATGGCCGATGACGCTCGCGGCGCCCTTCAGCACCACGTGCACGCCGTACGTGGTCGCCATGCGGCGTACCGTTCCCACGCGGTCGCGATCGACGTCAGCGACGGTGGTGCCGAGCATGCGGGCCATCTCGCCGGGGTGCGGCGTCACACAGCGCGCGGCCCTGGGCTCGCGCAGATCGTCGAGATGACCGGCGAGCGCGGTGAGGGCGTCGGCGTCGAGAACGAGGGGCCGCCGCAGCTCACGCGCAAGCGCGCGCACGAGCGCCTGCGTGTCCTCGTCGAGGCCGAGCCCCGGCCCCATCGCGACCGCCTGCCGCGTCTGCGCCAGCGCGAGGATGGCGTCCTTGGCCCTGGACGAGATCGAGCGCGCCGCTGTCTCCGCGAGCGGCTCGCTCATGGCTTCCACGATGAGCGAGGCGACCACGGGCTGCACGCTGGCGGCGGTGGCGACGGTGACGAGACCGGCGCCCGCGCGCATGGCGGCGCGCGCGGCGAGGGCGGCGGCGCCCGTCTTGCCCACCGAGCCCGCCACCAGCAGCAGATGGCCGTAGGTGCCCTTGTGGGCCCCGCGCGCACGCGGCGGAAACAGCGGCGCGATGTCGCTGCGCTCGAGCAGGAAGGTGTCGGCGCCGCGCATGACCTCCGCCTGTGGCACGCCGATGTCCACCACCCGCACGCGACCCGCGAGCGCCACGCCCGGCTCGGTCACGAGGCCGAGCTTCAGACCCGCGAATGCCGTCGTGAGCGCCGCGCGCACGGCGGGCCCGAGAGGCATCCCGCCGTCGGCAGGCAACCCCGACGGCACGTCGAGCGCAATCACGGGACGCCCGCTCGCATTGATCAGCTCGATGGCGCGCGCGACGGCCGGTGACGGCGCCCCCCGCGCTCCCGTGCCCAGCAGGGCGTCGACGACGACATCCGCGGACGCGAGCGCCGCCGCCAGACCTCCACCATCTTCGGCACGATGCGGGACAATGCCCGTCTTGCACATGGCGTCGTACTTCGCGCGCGCCTCCCCGCCGATGTCGCGCGCCGCCGACGTGAGCCACACCTGCACTCGCGCGTGTGCCCGCTTGAGTGAGCGCGCCACCACGAACCCATCGCCGGCGTTGCCACCCTTGCCACACACGATCACCACGCGCGGCGCGCGCGCCGTCACTCCCAGCTCGGGCAGCGCCGCCACGATCGCCGCCGCCGCGCCCCGCCCAGCGTTCTCCATCAGGACGGCGCCGAAAATCCCGAGCTCGCGGATCGCGCGCGCATCCACCGCCCTCATCTGCTCCGACGTGAAGACAGGCTGCACGCTCAGACTCCAGTGGTACGTGGTAGCGACGGGGGCGGAGCGGGCGTGGGGGTCCCGGGAGCACGTGGATGGTGGCCGCCTCGTGGCGAGGGCGACTGGGCTCCATCGACACGCCATGTCCGATCTTGGTGAGTGGGAAACGACTCCCTGGACCCCCACGCCCGCTCCGCCCCCGTCGCTACCACTGTCGTCTCTCCATATTTTTATTGGCCAGGCGGCAGCGAAACCGCTTGCATGAGGAAGTCGGCGAGGACAGCGGTGTAGACGTCGGCGAACTCCGTGCGCGCGACTCGAGGCAGCTCGATGTGCAGAGCCTGGAGCGGCAGAGTGAGGATGCCGTCGCGCTTGGCGCTCGAGGCGGTATAGAAGACGGGGTCCGCGGGCTCCACCGCGATGTCGAGCCGCACGACCTCTGGGCGCGCGCTCAGGTGCGCATCGCGGATCATCTCGGCGAGCGTGCGCAGCCGCAGCGCGAGCTCGCGATCGACGCCCACGGTGGCGATCTCGATGCGCCCCGCCGTCTGGCGCCGGCTGTTGCCGTGGATCTCCGCGTAGAACTGCAGTGGTCCCTGCGCGATGTCGCGCACGCGTTGAACATAGGCGTCGTACACCTGCCGCGCGTCCGCCGTCGCCGTCTCCTCGGAGGACGGGCGACCCGCCACGCCTTCCCAGGGCCGGTTCACCTGGTAGCGACGGCCCGCGCGCCCGCGTGCGTCCGGCTCGATCGCAAACCCACTCGCGACCACGAGGCCGAAGCCCGTGCGCCGCGCGATCGCCTCCGCGATCTCACCCGTGCGCGCGTCGGAGGTACCGTGCGGCGCCGCCACCACCACACCGCGTCGGCCCGCGCTCCCAGCAATGCGTCCGTCGAGGAGCGCCACCGCGTGCACGGCGTGGGGGGCGTGCACGGTGTGGGGGGCTTGGGGGGCCGTCGCGGCTCCCCATGTAAGTCGATCCCGGCCAGCCGCGCAGCCGTGGAGGATCAGGGACCCCGCGACCACGCTAACAAGGACGGGGAGGGATCGGCGCAGCCGGCTCATCGTCGACGAGCATCGCCTGCGCCAGCGCGTACTCGCCTTCGTGGGTGAGCGCGAGCAGCATGCGGCGGCCCCCGCGCGCAAGCGACAGCTCGCGCGAGCGACCGTGAAGCACGAGGGTGGGCGCCTCGCCGCGCTCGCGGCGAACCTCGAGCTCGCGCCACTTCACGCCCAGGCGCAATCCCGTGCCGAGCGCCTTCATCCCGGCTTCCTTGGCCGCGAAGCGGGCGGCAAAGTGCGGGACGGGATCGCGACGCGCGCGACAGTACGCGATCTCGCCCTCGGTAAAGACGCGCCGCAGGAAGCGCTCCTCCCAGCGGGCGATCACCTCGCGCATGCGGGGAATCTTGACGAGGTCGACGCCGATACCGCACACCGCCATCTCAGCCGCCGATGGCCCCGCGGATGAGCGCCGCCAGCTCGTTGGCCATCGCCTTGATCCGTCCCGCGTCGGCGCCCTCGATCATCACGCGCGCGAGGGACTCCGTGCCCGAGTAGCGCAGCAGCACGCGCCCGCTGCCGTCCATCTCCTTCTCGAACGCGCTCGTCCGCTCCATGAGGCCCGTGAGGGACGTGAGCGGCGGCTTCTGGCTCACGGGCACGTTGACGAGCACCTGCGGGAACTTGCGCATGCAGTTGGCGAGCGCGGCGAGCGGCTCGCCCGTTTCCCGCACCACGCTCAGCAGGGCGAGAGCGGACAGAATCCCGTCGCCGGTGGGACTGTAGTCCGGGAAGAGCAGATGGCCCGACTGCTCGCCCCCGAGGTTGGCGCCCGAGCGCTGCATCTCCTCGTGCACGTAGCGGTCGCCCACCTGGGTCTTCAGCACGCGGATGCCCGCCGCCTGCAACGCCTCGTCGAGGCCGAGATTGGCCATCACCGTGGTGACGACGATGTTGCCCTTGAGTCGCTCGCGCGCGGCCATGTGCCGGCCCGCGATGGCGAGCGCGTAGTCGCCGTCGCGGATCTCGCCGAGGTGGTCGACGGAGATGAGGCGGTCACCGTCGCCGTCGAAGGCGAAGCCGAGGTCGGCGCCCGCCGCCCGCAGCTTGCGCACGAGGTTCTCGGGGAAAAGCGCGCCGCCTCCCGCGTTGATGTTCGTGCCGTTGGGAGTGGCGCCGATCGCCATCACGCGCGCGCCGAGACGGCGGAAGACGCTCGGGGCCACGCGCGAGGTGGCGCCGTTGGCGCAATCGATGGCGATCGTCATGCCGGCGAGGTCGAGCGGAAAGCAGCGGCACAGAAAGTCCACGTAGTACTTCTCGGCGCGGTCGTACGTGACCAGCCGCCCGATGGCGGCCCCCCGCGCCCGGGGGGCGTCGTCGGGCCCGTTCAGGCGCGCTTCGATGTGGTCCTCCCACGCATCCGGCAGCTTCGTGCCCGTGGAGGAGAAGAGCTTGATGCCGTTGTCCTCGAACGGATTGTGCGAGGCGGAGAGCACGATGCCGCCGTGCGTGTCGAGGGCGCGCGTGAGGAGGGCGATGCCGGGCGTGGGCAGCACGCCTACCGCGTAGCAGTCCGCGCCCGCCGACAGCAGGCCCGCCACCATGGCCGATTCCAGCAGCTGACCCGAGCGGCGCGTGTCGCGGCCGATGACCAGGCGCGCCGGCCCCCCGCCGTGCTCGGCGATGATGGTGGCCACCAGGGCGCGCCCGACCCGGTACGCCAACTCCGGCGTGAGCGGTTCCTCGTTGGCGACGCCTCGAATACCGTCGGTACCGAAGAGACGGCTCACTTACGCGACTCCGCGGGCTTGCGCTGAAGCATCGACTCCTCCGGTCGTATGTCGACGGTGACGACCACCGTGCGTTCCGTGATGGGAAAGACAGCATCCGGCAACACGAGCGGCACGGTCTGCGTGACCGTCTGCCGACTGCCCGAGATGTCGACGGCGTCGGTGTCGACCGTGTCCCAAACCTCGATTGTAGAGCGCGGCCCCTTCAGCTGCACCGTGGGTGGATCGACGGCCATCCGGCGCATCATGTAGCCCTCGGCGGGAGTGCCCCGCACGTGCGGTACCACGCGCACCGGACGCGTCACCGCCGCCGCGAGGCCCACGCGCAGCCACGCGGGCGAGATCCGCGTCACGCGCACACCCGGTGGCACCTCCACCACGTCGCGTGACAACCGCACGGTGGTCTCGCCCTCAGGCAGATTCGCGAGATCCACGCGCACACGCACGCTCGCGGGCGTGAGACGCGCCGCCGCCCAGCGCGT
>JBKKCN010000074.1:0-3212 GCA_046712525.1 Candidatus Rokuibacteriota bacterium | reverse complement strand
GGTCTTCAGCGCGCACGGGACCCAGCTCGGGGGCCACTTCCTCATCGATCGAGACGGCATCGTTCGATGGTCCACGCTCGAGGCCGAGCACGGTGTGGCCGACCTGGCGAGATTTCCGGCCCCGGGGGAGATCGTCAGCGCCGCCCGCGGCCTGAGGCCGTAATCCCGCTGGAGCACCGCGCGTCTGGCGGGACCGGTAGCGGCGGTGTACGCTGGCGCATGATCCAGCGCACCGTCGTCGCCGCCTCCGTCCTCGCGCTCGTCCTCGTCCTCGGCATCGCCATGGCGGGCTCCGCCGCCGCGCCCGCTCTCTCGCCGGGGCGTCCCGGCGGCGTGCTGAAAGTGTTGACGCGGGAAGATCTGACGCAAGGTTTCTTGATTCACGAGTCGGCGACGCTGGCGACGATCTGGCCCGCCCAGCCCTGCTTCAACGGCCTCGTCACCTTCGACCCCATGAAGCCGCTGGAGACGCTCGACTCCGTGATGCCCGACCTCGCGGAGAAGTGGTCGTGGCAGGACGGCTACCGCAACCTCGTCTTCTTCCTGCGGCGTGACGTCAAGTGGCACGACGGCAAGCCGTTCACCTCGCGGGACGTCAAGTTCACCTTCGACATGGTCCGTGAGGCGTCGGAGGCGACACAGAAGCTCCGGATCAACCCGCGTAAGGAGTGGTACGACACCGTCGAGGCCATCGAGGCCGCCGACCCGTACACCGTCGTGTTCCGGCTCAAGCGCCCGCAGACCTCGCTCCTGCTCATGCTCGCGAGCGGCGACTCGCCCGTCCTACCCGCGCACGTCCCCGTCGCGGAGCAGCGCACCCGCTGCGTCGGCACCGGCCCCTTCCGTCTCAAGGAATGGAAGACCGGCGAGTACGTCGATTACGTCCGGAATCCCGATTACTTCGTCAAGGGCCGTCCGTATCTCGACGGCATCCGGTATCTCATCGTCTCCGAGCGCAGCACGCGCACGGCGGCGCTGCAGGCGGGTCGGGCGGACGTGGCAAGTCCCGCTGACGGAGCGCCGCAGATCGCCGAGCAGCTCCGCTCTGCCGTGCCCGGCATGGTCATCACCCGCGTGGGGATCAACTTCGCGGATCACCTGCTCTTCAATCACACCAAGCCGCCGTTCAACGACGTGCGCATGCGGCGTGCGCTCAGCGTCGGCATGGACCGGGCGGGCTACGTGCAGGCCGTGCTCCAGGGCGGCGGCGTGCCGGGCGGGGCGCTCGCTCCGCCGCCCATCGGGCTCTGGGGGCTCGCGGGCAAGGATCTGCCGCGCGGCAACGACAAGGCCCGGGCGCGCGCGCTCCTGGCCGAAGCGGGCTACGGGCCGAGCAATCCGCTCAAGCTCGATGTGGTCACGCGCAACATCGCGATCTACCGCGACGGCGCCGCCTTCGTCGTGGACAGCCTGCGACAGCTCGGCGTCGAGGGCACCCTGCGGATGATCGAGAGCGCCCAGTGGTACGGGGTGAGCACGCGGCGCGAGTTCCAGCTCGCCTCGAGCATCGCGGGGTACGGCGTCGACGATCCGGATTCGATTCTCTCCGAGAGCTTCATCTGCAAGTCGGCACGAAACTATCAGGGTTACTGCAACGAGGAAGTGGACAAGCTCGTCGCCCAGCAGTCACAGGAGCTCGACACGAAGAAGCGCCTGGCGCTCCTCGCACGCATCCAGAAGACGATCGAGGACGACGCGGCCCGCCCGGTCCTCGCCTGGCGCTACGACTACTTCGCGCACTGGCCGCAGGTGAAGAACCTCGTGCCTCACCACCCCCCCTACAGCTCCGGCCGCATGCAGGACGTCTGGCTGGATCGGTAGTGAGATGACCGTGAAGGGAACGTGGGGCGACGAGGTCACAAAGCGTCTGGACTCCCTGGTGGCGCTGCGCCGTGACTTCCACCGCCATCCGGAGCTGTCGTTTCAGGAGAAGCGGACCGCGCAGATCATCGCCGAGCGGCTGTCCGCCGCGAAGCTCGAGGTGAAGACGGGCATCGCCGGCACCGGCGTCGTCGGCATCCTGCGCGGCGACAAGCCGGGCAAGACCATCGCGTGGCGCGCCGACATCGACGCGCTGCCTCTCACCGAGATCCTCGACGTCCCGTTCACGTCGGGGACGCCCGGCGTGATGCACGCGTGCGGCCACGACGGGCACACCGCCATCGCCATCACCGCCGCCGAGATCCTCGCCGCGCGGCGCGCCGAGCTGCCGGGCACCGCCGTCTTCATCTTCCAGCCGGCGGAAGAGCTGCTGAGCGGCGCGAAGCCGATGATCGAAGCGGGCGTGCTCGAGAATCCCCGCGTCGACGAGATCTACGGCCTCCACCTCACCACGCAGGATCCGACGGGCAAGGTCAACGTCCGCCCGGGACCCACCATGGCCTCCGGCGACGGGTTCTCCATCGAGATCACCGGCAAGGGCGGCCACGGCGCGTATCCGCACCTGTCGGTCGACCCCATGACGGCGGCCGCGCACATCCTGATCGGCATGCAGAGCCTCGTCACGAAGGAGGTCGCCGCGAAGGAGACGGTCGTGCTGTCCGTCGGACAGATCCTGGCGGGGACGAAGAACAACATCATCCCCGACAAGGCCGTCATGCGCGGCACCCTGCGCACCTTCGACATCGACGTGCGCGAGCAGATGCTGGGGCGCCTGCATTCGTTCATCGCCGACATGGCCCGCGCCTATCGCGCCGAGGCGCAGATGGACCTGACGATGGGCTGCCCGCCCGTCGTCAATCCCGAGCGGGAGACGACGATCGTGCATCGCTGCGTGGCCGACGAGCTCGGGGAGGCGGCCGTCTTCACCGGCGCTCCCGTGATGGCCAGCGACGACATGAGCCTCTTCCTTCGCGAGCGGCCCGGCTGCTACTTCCGGGTCGGGATCTCGCCCACCCACAGCCGCAAGGTGCCGCACCACGCGCCGGAGTTCGAGATGAACGAGGACGGGCTGCCCGTCGGGCTCCGCGTCGCGCTCAACGTCCTGCGCAGCCGCCTCGGCGCCTGAGGTCACCCGAAGGGCCGGACGCGCGGCCAGCGGCCTGGCGATCGAGCTCGAAAGGCCGCCACCACCAGCTCATATCGGGCGGCAGGCGTCCTTGCGTCTGCCGCCGCCGCGCGAGCTCGTGGTGGCGAGAATCCTCAGGCGTGCCGGCGGCGTTTCAGGCTGACGATCGCGGCGATGCCGAACCCGACACCGACGAGGACGATCG
>JBKKCN010000073.1:0-2689 GCA_046712525.1 Candidatus Rokuibacteriota bacterium | reverse complement strand
GCACCGACCTCGGCCAGACGGGCAACCCGACGCCCGCCGACGGACTCCAGATGTTCGTGGCCGGCCTCGAGGCGGAGGGCATCACGCGCGAGCAGATCCAGACGATGGGCCGCGAGGTGCCGGGCGCCCTTCTCACCGGTTAGCGCTCCGATAGCGTAAGCTTCGCCCCAAAGGAGATCGCCCGTGAAACTCGACGTCGGCATGCTCACCCACGATCTGAAATCGATCCCCGACTACGCGCGCAAGGTGGAAGCGCTCGGGTTCGACTGCCTCTGGTCCGCGGAAACGCAGCACGACCCCTTTCTGCCCCTCGCCGTCGCGGCCACCCTCACGAAGAAGATCAAGCTGGGCACGTCGATCGCCGTTGCCTTCCCGCGCAGTCCCATGATCCTGGCCATGATCGCGTGGGACCTGCAGAAGGCTTCCGTTGGCCGCTTCATCCTGGGGCTGGGCTCGCAGGTGAAGGGCCACAACGAGCGGCGCTTCTCGGTGAAGTTCGAGTCGCCGGGGCCGAAGATGCGCGAGATCGTGCTCGCCATGCGCGCCATCTGGGACTGCTGGCAGAACGGGACCAAGCTGAACTTCAAGGGGCAGTTCTTCCGCTTCGACCTCATGACGCCCTTCTTCAACCCGGGGCCCATCGAGCATCCGAGGATCCCCGTGTACATCGCGGGCGTGAACGAGCTCATGTGCCGGATCGCGGGCGAGGTGTGCGAAGGGCTGCACGTGCATCCGTTCAACAGCCCCAAATACCTGCGTGAGTACGTGCAGCCCGCCGTCAACGAGGGGCTGGCGACGGCGAAGCGGGCACGCGCGGATTTCACGTACACGACCTCGAGCTTCGTGGTGGTGGGCGACACCGAGCAGGAGCTGCAAGCCAACCGCCAGTCGGTCAAGCAGCAGATCGCCTTCTACGCGTCGACGCGCACGTACGAGCCGGTGCTCGCCGCCCACGGCTGGCAGGACATCATCTCGCACCTGCATCGCAAGTCCGTCGAAGGCGACTGGAAGGGGATGGCCGACCTCATCACCGACGAGATGCTCGACACCTACGCCGTCACCGGCACCTACGACACCATCGGCGCCCAGCTCAAGAAGCGGTACGAGGGATTGCTGGACCGCACCGCGCTCTATCAGCCCTACCAGCCCAATCTCGACGACCCGCGGCTGCCCAAACTCATCAAGGAGTTCAACTCGTGAAAGCTCTGGCGTTCGAAAAATTCGGCGGCCCGGACGTGCTCGCGCTGCGCGAGGTGCCGGACCCCAAGCCCGGTCCTGACGAGGTCCTCGTGCGGGTGAAGGCGTGCGCCCTCAATCACCTGGATATCTTCGTGCGCGAGGGCATCCCGGCCCTCAAGACGCCGCTCCCCTTCTGGACGGGCTGCGACATCGCGGGCGACGTGGTCGAGGTGGGCGCCTCCGTCAAGGACGTGAAGACGGGCACGCGGGTGGCCGTGAACCCGAACCTCACCTGCGGCCGCTGCGAGTTCTGCATGCAGGGCGAGGACAGCCTGTGCGTGCGCTACGGCATCCTCGGCGAGCACAAGCCGGGCGGCCTCGCGGAGCTGGTGGCCGTGCGCGCCGACAACGTGCTGCCCCTGCCCGCCCATGTCTCGTACACGGACGCGGCGTCGTTCGTCCTCACCAACATGACGGCGTGGCGCATGGTGGTCACGCAGGCGCAGGTCAAGCCGGGCCAGGACGTGCTGATCATCGGCGTGGGCGGCGGCGTGTCGTCCACCGCCGTCCAGATCGCGAAGCTCTGCGGCGCCCGCGTGCTGGTCACCTCCTCCAGCGACGCCAAGCTCGACAAGGCGAAGGCACTCGGCGCGGACGTCGGCATCAACTACAGCAAGGACGCCGACTGGACCAAGGCCGTTGCCGAGCACACGGGCAAGCGCGGGGTGGACGTCGTCATCGAGAACGTCGGTGCTGCCACCTGGAAGCAGTCCATCCGCGTCCTCAAGGGCGGCGGCCGCCTCGTCACGTGCGGCGCCACCACCGGCCCCATCGGCGAGACGCTGATCCCGCTCGTCTTCTGGAAGCAGCTCCACATCATCGGCTCCACGATGGCGAACAGTAAAGAATTTAACGATGTTATGGGCCTGTTCTTCGCTGGCCGGTTGAAGGCAATCGTGGACGAGATCGTTCCTCTTGCCGAGGGCGCCGCCGCCCAGCAACGCCTGGGCGAAGGCAAGCAGTTCGGCAAGATTGTGCTGACGGTCTAGCGAGGGGTCAGACTGACCCCGAGCAGATCGAGGGCCACGGCGACGTCGGCGTTGATGGTGACTTCGGCGTGGTGGTCGTGGCGAGTGGGAGTGGCGTTGACGATGGCGACGGGGATGCCGGCCTCGCGGGCCCAGTGGACCATGTCGGAGGCGGGGGCAACGGCGAGCGAGGTCCCCAGCACGAGCAAGAGATCGGAGCCGAGGAGGGCGCAGAGCGAGGCTTGCAGCACGCCCGCATCCACGCGCTCGCCGAACATCACGCTGCCACCTTTGACGAGGCCGCGGCACCGCTCGCAGTAGAAGGTGCCGGCGCCCGCGGCGATCGCCTCCGACAGCTCGGCGCGCGGCGTCGTCCACCCGCAGTCGAGACACGCGGCGTGGCGCAGCGAGCCGTGGATCTCGATTACCTTGGCATCCGGCAGTCCCGCCGCCTGGTGCAGGCCGTCCACGTTCTGCGTGAC
>JBKKCN010000072.1:0-4920 GCA_046712525.1 Candidatus Rokuibacteriota bacterium | reverse complement strand
GTCTTAGATGTCCCCGAACAGCCACAACCTTAAGTTGTCTTCGGTAGTGCTCCATGTCGAACCCGCTAAGGGACGGACCATCGGCCACTCGAAGGCGGGCGAGGGAAGCAAGGATGTGCGCTGGCTCGCGGAAGACGAGCGCCCGGTCAGCCCATTCAACAAGAGGGTCACTGTCGCCCCCGTGCGTCATGTCGATGGCCTCGGCCCCGAGGAGCATGGAGATGGGCTCGATGCTGTCGAACAGTCGTCGAGCCTCACCCGCCTGCCCGACCGACAAGAAGGCGTCGATGAGTGTATAGCCCTTACCGACGGTCAGACTTACTCCATCCGCCCGGAGTAGGCCCAGAGCCGCACGGAGATCACGGAGATTGATCAGCGCGTCGAAAACATCGTCGCCCAACGCCTCGGAACGCATGCTGATTTCGTGCCTCGACAGAATCAGATCTATGATCAGCTGCGGCTGACGCACAGCGGCGGCGGCTGCGAAAGCGAGATCGATATCATCGTGGATATCACCCGGGTCGCGACCCTCGATGAACTGCTTACTGAACCGATCTGGTATGGCCAGGACGGACACTGCAGAGTGGTCGCCAGCGCGCGCTCGGTATCGCAGCTCCATCCACCGTTGGGGATCGTTCGGATCCGCGTCGCGCGCCATGTCGGCCAGTTCGCTGTACCGCCGTCTCACAGCGGCTTCGTCGACTAACCCGTGGCGTACGCCGGTCTGCGCGCGTAGGAACAGGCGAAAGCTGTTGTGAAAGATGGACCAGGCGCCCCGATCGTCCCGAACGAGCAGATGTCGGGCTGCCCGCCAGGCAGCATCTGTCGCTGCGGGCCCAACGAGCCGATCGAGACTCTCAGGGCCAATCGGACCTTCGGCCAGCGCCACGTATGCCAACGCTCGTCGAGCCTCGCCATTCCGCTCCAAGTCACGCCAAGCGCGCTGGTAGAAGACCTCAACGTCGCCGCCATAGGCCTGCCCGTTGTGCAACCAATCCTTACGCTCGTCCGACGTGCCAGCGGCGAGCAGGCCTTCGATCACGTATCGGGTTGACAGCGGATGGCCGTCCGAGCGGGCGTAGATCTCATCCCGATCGACGTCTACGGGAACTCCCGCCGCGTCGGCCAGGCGAGTGACCGCCTCACGTGGAAGCGGTGTCACGATCACACATCGCCCCTGCTCCTTCGCCTGATCGGAGACCGCTGGCGGCATGCCCTCCAAATCCAGCCGCTGCGTCCCCAGGACGAAGACGATGCCGTCGGCAAGCGCATGCGGCAGCGGTAGCTCACCAAGGAAGGAGTGCTGTGGCCTCTCCTCGCGTGGGACGTGGTCTAGCCCATCGATCACGATAACGGTGCGGACTCCCTCGCGTCGGAATCGATCGCTGGCCTCGCGTAACAGCGCCTCGAACTGCCCGCGCAGCTCCGGGAGCTCGGTCCCGGGAACGATCTGCACGCCGAGGTTCTGCCGCTTCAGCTGCGTGACGATGTCGTGAAGAAAATCGAATGCCTCGGCACGTCCGAGACCCTGCCCCTCGCCGGGCACGAACGCCAAGTACCGTACGACTACAGCACGCGGTGTCGGCAGGAGACCTGTCGCCAGAAGTGTCGACTTGCCGCTGCCCGGGGGTCCGATGAGGCTGGCGTAGCCTGACGTAATTGAGGAGAGAGCCTGCTGCAGCACCTCCTGAGTGGGCCCGTTTGACTGACAGAGCCCGTCCACCGGGAAGGTGTGGCCGTGCCTAAGCCCGAACGGATCCCGCCAAGACAGCTCGTAGAGGATCTCGCCGACCGACCAACGGTCCTTATCGCTGGGATGGGCCACGAGGCGGGGGAGCAGAGCCGCGAGCTCCCGAACGCGCCGGCGGTCGATACTGCTGAACTCCCCGAGTCCGAGCGAACGGCCCTGTCCGGCCATCAGGAACCGCGTGTGCCGCCAAGCGTTCTCGAACGAAGGGTCGTCCAGACGTGAGGCCGCCTGCACGTCGGCGACTAAGGCTGCGAATGGCGAGGCCCGCCAGTCGGCGAGGGACCATGATAGGCGACGCGCCTCGTGCGCGCGCAGGAACGCCGCAGAAGAGATGGCGTCTTCGCCTTGTATCGAGTCGTTTGTACGTGGGTAATCGTCGCACGCGTAAATGGTCTCGATCAAGACATCCGGGTATTGGGCGTGGAGCTTGCGTCTGGACTCCAGCATCCGACCCAGAAGGTCCTCGCTCCCAAGCAGGATGGTCTTAATGCTGAAGGGCTCGGGATCTCGGCTGCTCTTGATCTGGTAAGCGGCGATCCGATCGCGGAGGCCGAGGACCAGGTCATCGAATGCACCGGCTCCGCGGTCGGCCACTCCGATCCATTGCAGGCGTCCGGCGGCTAATGCTTCATAGAGGACTCGAGCGCCGAGATCATACTGGTGAACATAACCGCGCTGCGCGCGCCGCTCGCCCTCGCCTGGCGCCGTCGTCACCTTTTCCGCATCGATCCTGCCGCTCATAGGGGCCTCAAACGCGACTCCGGCTGAACCCGTTAGGCCACTTGCTTCGCGGATGGCCACCGCTCACGACTGGACGACGGTAACGACGAGACCGATCGAGGCCAGGATGTTGCCGACGCGCACGCACTCGGGCTCGGGGGCGACCTTCACCACGGCCTTACCGCTGTTGTGGACCTGCCAGGCGATCTCCCAGCCCTTCGCCTCGCTGCACGCGATGGCCTTCTGCAGCTGCGTCACCACCTGCTCGAAGGTGTGACACTCGCAGTTGTGGAGGATGCACATCCACGGCGGCGCCAGCTCGGTGCCGGTGGTCTCCTCGACGTCCGCATACGGAGCGGGCCGCTCACTCATCTCTCTAGCGCTTGATCTCCCGTAAGAGCTCCCTCGCGATGAGGAACTTCATTATCTCATCCGAGCCGGCGCCGATCCGCATGAGGCGGGCATTGCGGAAGATGGCCTGGATGGGGAAGTCGGTGGTGTAGCCGATGCCGCCGAGGACCTGCATGGCGTGGTCGACGATCTTCCAGACGTTCTCGGCCACGACGAGCTTGGTGACGGCCGACTCGCGCTGCGCGGGCAGGCCCGCCTCGATCATCTTCGCCGTTCGATAGGTGACCTGGCGCGCGGCGTCGAGGGCGGCATACATCTCGGCGAGCTTGAACGACACGCCCTCGAACATGGCGATGGGCTGCTTGAACTGCACGCGCTTGGTGGCGTACTCGGCCGCGATCTCGAGGGCGCGGCGCGCGGAGCCGAGCGCCGCCATGCAGTAGGTCACGCGCTCGGTGTCCAGCTCGTCCATGAGGACGTGGTGGCCGCCGTTCAAAGGACCGAGCAAGCACTCGTTCGGGATGTCGACGTCGTGGAACTCGATCCACGCGTTGTCCATCCAGTCCGCCATGATCACCTCGTCGAGCTGGCGGCGGATCTTCACGCCCGGGTGGTCCATGGGCACGATGAAGGTGGACATGCCCTTGTCGGGTGCACGCCGCCGTCGGTGATGGCGAACAGCGTCAGATAATCGGCGAGGCCGCCGCCGGTGATGAAGCGCTTCTGGCCGTTGATGACCCAGCGGTCGCCCTTCAGCACCGCGCGCGTCTGCATGCCGGAGGTGTCGCTACCGATCTGCGGCTCCGTGATGGCGAGCGCGGCCAGCTCCTCGCCGCGCAGGCGAGGGGGGATATGGCGCCGCTTCTGCGCCTCGGTGCCGTAGCGGAGGATCGACACGGTGCCGAGCGTGAGCGACACGGAGCGGATGGTGTCGCCGGGATGGCCGGCGGCGGCCAGCTCCTCGTCGATCAGGCACTCGGCGACGACGCCGCGTCCGTTCCCGCCGTAGGCTTCGGGGAAGAGCGCGCCGGTCATGCCCGCTTCGCCGAGCGTTTTCAGATAGGCCATCGCCATCGCGCGCAGCTTCGCGCGACGCTCCGGTCCATCAGATGTCGCCTTGATCTCCTTCACCTGCCGGTGGGCCTGCGCGGCGGTGGGCAGGATTTCACGCTGAGCGAAGGCGCGCGCCTGCTGCACGATCTCCTGCTCGGCCTTTGTATACAAAAACGTTTGCCCGGCCGACACGCTCCAGCCCCCGGGCATCGTCATGTCCTCAGCGGTGATCGCTCTGAAATCGTCGGGATCGAAGGTCATGCGCTTGCACCAAGGGCGCCCGAGGCGCGCAGGGCGGCGATACGCTCAGCCGGGTATTTCAGAAGTTCTGCCAAGATCTCGTCGGTGTGCTGACCGAGGGCGGGCGCCGGCGCCGGCGAGGTGATCGCGCCCGCCGTCTTCACGGGCGAGCCGACCTCGCGCATCACGCCGAATTGTGGATGCTTGACCTCGACGATCATGTCGCGCGCCAGCACCTGCTCGTCCTGCAGGGCCTGCGCCACGTCGTTCACGGGCGCGCACGGCACGCGGCCGCGCAGACGCGTGAGCCATTCCTCGGTGGTGCGCTCCTGGAAGCGGGCCTTGAGGAGCGGAATGAGCGCGTCCTTGTGTGCGAGGCGGTCGGGAAAGGTGGCGAAGCGCGGATCGGCCGCCAACTGCGGTAGCTCGAGGACTTCCACGAGGTTGTCCCAGAACTTTGGCTTGTTGCAGAAGATGACGAGCCAGCCGTCGCGGGTGGGAAAGTTCTGCGCGGGCACGAGCGCCTGGTGACCGGAGTCGGCCACGCGCGACGGCTGCCAGTCGCGGTTGAGCGCCCAGATGGCGAAATACGACAGCATGCTCACCGCGGTGTCGAGGAGCGAGATGTCGATGTCGCGCCCCACACCACTGCGCTGCGCGTCCCACAGCCCCGCCATGAGCCCGGCCATCGACGCGTAGCCGCCCGCAAAGTCGATGACGGACACGCCGCACTTGCCGGGAGGGCCGTCGGGCTCGCCGGTGATCGCCATGTAGCCCGCGTAGCCCTGGATCAGGTAGTCGTAGGC